>NZ_JBFBGK010000064.1:0-48432 GCF_040684615.1 Streptomyces sp. NPDC089919 | reverse complement strand
GCGCACCGCGACGAGATCGTGCTCGCGACCAAGTTCGCCGTCGAGCGCACCGACGACCCGCGGTACCGGGGCGTCCGCAACGACCGGACGTACATCCGCACGGCCGTGGAGGCCAGCCTGAAGCGGCTCGGCACCGAGACCGTCGACCTCTACTACATGCACCGGCGGGACCCCGGGGTGCCCTTCGCCGAGTCGGTGGGCGCCATGGCGGAGCTGGTGGCCGAGGGCAAGGTGCGCCACCTCGGGCTGAGCGAGGTGACCGGGGCCGAGCTGCGCGAGGCGCACGCGGTGCACCCGATCGCCGCGCTCCAGTCGGAGTGGTCCCTCTTCAGCCGGGACGTGGAGCGCAGCGCGGTGGGCGCGGCGGCCGAGCTGGGCGTGGCCTTCGTGCCGTACTCGCCGCTCGGGCGGGGCTTCCTGACCGGGGCCTTCGCCGATGCGGGCAAGGAGCTGGCGGCGGACGACTTCCGGCGCCACCAGCCGCGCTTCACCGGCGAGAACGCCGTGGTCAACGGCGCCCTGCTGACGCCGGTGCGGGAGATCGCGGCGGCCCGGGGCGCCACGCCGGCGCAGGTGGCGCTGGCCTGGGTGCACCAGCGGGCCCAGGTGCACGGCCTGACCGTGGTGCCGATCCCGGGCACCCGCAAGCGGTCCCGCCTCGCGGAGAACACCGCCGTCACCCGCCTCCACCTCACCCCCGCCGAACTGGCCCTCCTGGAACCCATCGCCGCCCAGGTCGCGGGCACCCGGTACCCGGACATGTCCAGCACGTCGGCGAGCCGCGAGGAGGCCTGACGGGGGCCCGGTCAGAGCTGGGCGAGGAGTTCGGCTTTCTTCGAGGTGAACTCGGCGTCGGTGAGGAAGCCCGCGCCGTGGAGTTCGCCCAGGTGCCGGATCCGGTCGGCGATGTCCGCGGGGTCGCTGCGGGGCGGGCGGACCGTCCCGGCCGGCTGGGACGGGCCCCGGCCGCGCACCGCGGCGAGGACGGCCGCGGCGAACGGCAGCGACTCGTGCACCGAGCCGTTGCCCAGGCCGAAGAGCACCGCGGCCGGGTCCTGGTCGGCCGCGGCCGGCGGGCCGTCCGGCGCGTCCCGGCGCAGCAGCCGCAGGTGCCCGCCGGGCGCCTCCGGCGTGTGCCACTCCACGCCGCCGAGCGCGGTCACCGGCAGGTGCTGGTCCCCGGCCTTCCACTTCGAGCTGCTGGCCCCGGTCCGCGACCAGCGCAGCGTCACCGCGCTGCCGTCGAAGGAGGCCCGGGCGTCGGCGCCCTTGAAGTGCCGGGGTGCCTCCGGAGCCGGCACAAGGAAACGATTCGCCACCTCGCCCGCCTCCGGTCCCAGCGCCGCCCGCAGCTCCCGGGCCAGCCCGGTGGCCAGCGGGCCCCGGCCCGCCGGCAGCACCAGCCGGTAGGGGTCGCAGACCTCCTTGAGCTGCCCGGCGGCAGCCTCCAGCAGCGGATCGGCCCCCGGCCGCGGCACGGCGCGCCACACCAGCGTGTCCCGCTTCCCGGGGGTGAGAGTCACCTCGGACAGCGCCTCGTACGGCACCGTGCGCGAAGCCAGCGCCCCCCACAGGCGCGGGCCCCTGATCCCCCGTTCGAAGCGGATGAGCACCGAGTCCGAACCGAACTCCCAGACGGCATGATTTCCGGCCAGTACGTCACCCATGCGGGCCATCGTAAGCGGCCCCCGCCCCGGAGTCCCCGGACAGTGATGGGCGAATTTCCCGTCCCTGTGGGCGTCAGGCCCCATCCGTCCCGGAAATACCGCTCCAGCAGGCGTTTTCACCTGCGGCGCAGACCACCGAGCCGTACGCGCCCACGCCGATGCGGGCGAAGTTGTCCAGGGAGGTCGTCCCTGGCGTGAAGTAGCCGGTGTGCCCCTGCGCCCCGGTGGACGCCAGCCGGCGCGCCCCGAAGGACGGCGAGACGGGGTCGGCGCCGTGGCCCACCCCGCCGAGCTCCATGTAGGGCACGTCCGCGATCCAGTCGCCCTGGTCCCGCATGGCCCACACCTGTGCGGAGGTCTCCAGGTCCGCCGCGGAGCCGGCCCGCATGCCGGGGCTGCCGGCCACCGCGATGTCGGTCACCCGGGCCGGCAGCCGGTGCGCGGCCACCCCGCAGACCACCGAGCCGTAGCTGTGGCAGAACAGCGCGACCGTCGAGCGGCCGGGCAGCGCCGCGGTCAGGGCCGCCAGGCGCACCGCGCCCTCCGAGGCCAGCCGGCCGGTGGCCGCGTCCATGCCGACGCCGACCGGCGAGGTGTAGTCGGCCCAGGCGATCACCGCGGTGCGCACCGTCGGGGCGGTCGCGCGCTCGGCGTCGTACAGCGCCTCGGACATGCCGACGGGGGCGGTGTACCGGCGCTGGGTGCGCTCGAAGGTGAGCAGGTCGGTGTCCACGCCGGGCACGATCACCGAGACCCGCTCGGCGCGGTCGAGATCGCCGAAGACCTCGGCGATCCGGCCGCCGCCGGCCGGGTCGAAGGCGAGGATCCGGCGCTCCGGATCGAGCAGCGAGCGGTAGCGGTGGGCGCGCCGGGCCGCCGCGTCGCGGTCGGCCGGCGAGAGCCGGAAGTTCCCGGACTGGCGCTGCTCCTCGGCCCGGGCCTGGCCGATGGCCCGCCGGTTGGCGCGGTAGCGCAGGGACACCGGGGCGCCGCCGAGGTTGCCCACCACGAGCGGGTAGCGGTCGGCCAGCAGGTTCCGCTGAGGGCCCGTCAGGCTCCCGAAGAACCGCCCGATTCCGGCCGCCGGGGCGTCCGCGGCGGGCAGCCGGCGGCCGTCGATCGTGGCGGTGGCCCACAGGGCCAGGGCGGCAGCGCGCGCCGAGGGCTCGTCGTCCGGCCGGTGCAGGGTGGTCCAGCCGGTGGTGGCGAGCATGACGAAGACCACCGCGAGCGCCAGGAGTGCGCGCAGGGCGGTGAGACCGTCGGCGGGGGAGTCGGTGGAAGTCACTTCGAGAAACGATAGGAGACCCGCCCGGGCGACGGTACGGGGGGTGACCATGCTCACCGCCCCGAGGGTGTCTTTCCCGTCTTTTCCGGCCGGACCACCGGTTTCGACGCTACCCTTCGCTACGCTCCGTGGCCGTGCGCTCGCCCGGGGCTGTCGTCCGGGGGGCCGGCCGGGGTGCGCCAGTCGCCGGCGATCGCCGGCACGAGGTGGTCGAGGTAGTCCTCGGTCATCCGGCGGATGGCCTCGACGCTGCTGTCGTCGCCCTGCCCCCACAGCCGGCCGGTCACCCGCATGACCCCCGAGAAGGCGGCCACGGCCACCCGCGGGCGGGGGTCGGCGTCGACGTCCAGCCCCTCGCGCGCGGCGATCAGCCCGGCGATCCGCTCCTCCAGCTCGGTGGAGCGGCGCAGGTGCACGGCGAGCAGCGCCGGGGTGGACTCGATCAGTTGGTAGGCGCGCATGTGCAGGTCCACCGGGACCACGTCGGAGATGGCCTCCTCGATGGTGTCCCAGGCGACGAGCGCCGCGCGGCGCAGTGCGGTGAAGGGGTTCTCGGCGGCCGGCCGGTCCCGCAGGGCGGCCTCGAAGTGGCGCTCGACCAGGTCCTGGACGGTGAAGGCCACTTCCTCCTTGCTCGAGAAGTACCGGAAGAACGTGCGCTGGGAGACGGCCACGGCTTCGGTGATCTCGTCGACCGTGGTCTGCTCGTACCCCTGGGTCGTGAAGAGCACGAGCGCGGCCCGCAGCAGGGCGTCCCGGGTCCGCTGCTTCTTGCGTTCGCGCAGGCCACCGGTGGCCGGGGCGGCCGCGGGGGCCGGAGCCGGGGCCGGTGCGGCGGGCGCGGGCCGCTGATCCGTGGTCACCCGTTTTGTCCTTTCCTCGCCGGGGCGCGCTCACGATACCTGTGAGCCAAATGACAGTCGCTGTCCTGTTAACCCGTTGGAGAAATGTCAGCGACTGTCACTAGCCTTGCGGTCATGACATCTCAGCTCACCGTCCCCGACGGGGCGACCTCCAAGACCCCGGGCGGCGAGCCGGGCAGGGGGCTGCGCGGCCACCCGTGGCTGACCCTCTTCAGTGTCGCGATCGGCGTCATGATGGTCACCCTCGACGGCACGATCGTGGCGATAGCCAACCCGACGATCAAAGAAGACCTCGGCGCCAGCCTCGCCCAGGTCCAGTGGATCACCAACGGCTACCTGCTCGCCCTGGCCGTCTCGCTGATCACCGCCGGCAAGCTCGGCGACCGCTTCGGCCACCGCCAGACCTTCCTCATCGGCATCGCCGGCTTCGCCACCGCCTCGGCCGCGATCGGCCTCTCCCACAGCGTCGGCCTGGTGATCGGCTTCCGCGTCCTGCAGGGCCTCTTCGGCGCCCTGCTGATGCCGGCCGCGCTCGGGCTGCTGCGCGCCACCTTCCCCGCCGAGAAGCTGAACATGGCCATCGGCATCTGGGGCATGGTCATCGGCGCCTCCACCGCCGCCGGCCCGATCGTCGGCGGCCTGCTCGTCCAGCACGTCAGCTGGCAGTCCTGCTTCTTCATCAACATCCCCGTGGGGCTGGTCGCGCTCGTCTTCGGCCTGGTGATCCTCAAGGACCACCGCGCCGAGAACGCCCCGCGCTCCTTCGACGTGGTCGGCATCGTGCTGCTGTCCGCCGCCATGTTCGGGCTCGTCTGGTCGCTCATCAAGGCCCCCGAGTGGGGCTGGGGCGGCGCCCGCACCCTCGGCTTCCTCGGCGGGGCGCTGGTCTGCTTCGCGGTCTTCGCCGTCTGGGAGACCAAGGTCCGCGAGCCGCTGGTGCCGCTGGGCATCTTCCGCTCCGTGCCGCTGTCGGCCGGCACCGTCCTGATGGTGCTGATGGCCTTCGCCTTCATGGGCGGCCTGTTCTTCGTCACCTTCTACCTGCAGAACGTCCACGGCATGAGCCCCGTCGACGCGGGCCTGCACCTGCTCCCGCTCACCGGCATGATGATCGTCGGCTCCCCGGCGGCCGGCGCGGCCATCACCAAGATCGGGCCGCGGATCCCGCTGATGGCCGGTATGGCCGCCACCGCGGCCGCCTGCTTCGGGCTCTCCCGGCTCACCCCGGACTCCGGCACGACCGCCATGTCCCTGTGGTTCGCCCTGCTCGGCCTGGGCCTGGCGCCCGTCATGGTCGGCGCCACCGAGGTGATCGTCGGCAACGCCCCGCTGGAGCTCTCCGGCGTGGCCGGCGGCCTCCAGCAGGCCGCCATGCAGGTCGGCGGCAGCCTCGGCACCGCCGTCCTCGGCGCCGTGATGGCCGGCCGGGTGGACGGCCGCTTCGAGGGCAACTGGGCGAAGGCCGAGCTCCCGCCGCTCGCCCCGGACCAGCTCGACCTCGTGAAGAAGGGCGTCGAGGTGGGCTACGCCCCGCCCGCGCCCCAGGGCACCCCCGCGGCCGTCACCGACAAGATCGCGGGCGTCGTGCACGACACGTTCGTGTCGGGCATGAGCCTGGCCTTCACCGTCGCCGGGGTCGTCGCGGTGCTCGCCGCGGCCGTGGCCACCCTCACCAAGCGGGGCGCCAACGCCGAGGCGGGCGCGGGCGTCGGACACGTCTGACCCGCCCCGGACCGGGCCGCCGGACCCCGCCGGCCCGGCCCGCCGGCACCCCCGTACGGGCGTCAACCCCGTGCCCCCGACAGCCCCGCCGCACGCATCCGGCGGGGCTGTCGCCTATCCGGGTGGACCCGGCCAGGACCCCTTCCGCCCGGGCATCGGCGCAGGTCAGCGTGGTCTCACGGCGCTCCGTCCGGGCCCCCGGTCCGGCAGGACCACCCGGACGGGCCAGCGCCGCCACACGGGAGTGATCCACCATGCGCACCTTCTCCAGCACCCTGGCCGTCGCCGTCCTCGCCGGCGTGGCCCTGGCCGGCGCCGCGCTGCTGCCCGGCGCGAGCACCGCCCAGGCCCGCCCGGCCGTGCGGACCACCACCACCGCCCAGGCCCCGGCCGCCGGGCGTTCGCCGGCCGCGCCGGCCCCGCCGGGCCGGGTGCTCGGCGCCTGCGCGCCCGGCCAGCTGTGCCTCTGGGGCAAGCCGGGCTTCCAGGGCACCCGTACCGTCCACGAACTCAGCTCGGTGGACCTGGAGAGCTGCACGGCGCTGCCCGCGGGCAAGACCGTGCAGGCCCTGGCCAACCGGATGCGGCGGCCGGTGACCACGTACGAGTCGGCCGTCTGCGCCGAGACCGGCGAGTTCCAGACCTACCCGGGCGACGGGGTGTGGCTGCCCGAATCGCCGTACCAGGTCCGCGCGTTCAAGGTGTGGGAGCGGTAGGCCGTCAAGCGGACCCGTCCCGTCCGGGGCCGGCGGCCGGCGCCGGTTCCGGGTGGGCGGGGGCGGCCGGGTGGACCGGGGCGACCGGATGACCCGGGTGCCGCAGGCAGGCCGGGTGCACGGGGAGCACGGCGACGGCCGGGTGGGCGGGGGCGGCCGGGTGCCCCGGGTGCGCGGCCGCCGCCGGGCCGGTCCGGCCGCCGGCGTCCGCCGACAGCCGCGACACCTCCGCGCGCAGCGCCTGTACCTCCTCGGTCAGGGCGGCGATCGCCGCGGTCTGGCGGCGCTCCTCCTGGTCGTCGCGCTCGAAGCGGGCGATGAACCAGGCCGCGATGTTGGCGGTCACCACACCGAGCAGGGCGATGCCCGACAGCATCAGCCCGACCGCCAGCACCCGCCCCAGCCCGGTGGTGGGGGAGTGGTCGCCGTACCCGACGGTGGTCATGGTCGTGAAGGACCACCACACCGCGTCGCCCAGGTTCTTGATGTTCCCGTCGGGTGCGTCCCGCTCCACGCTCAGCACCGCCAGCGAGCCGAACATCAGCAGGCCCACCACCGCGCCCGCCACGTACGTGGTCAGCCGCACCTGGGGCGCCATCCGGGCCCGCCGGCCCACCAGCAGCAGGGTGGCGACCAGCCGCAGCAGCCGCAGCGGCTGGAGCATCGGCAGCAGCACCGCGCACAGGTCCAGCCAGTGCGTGCGCACGAAGTGCCGGCGGTCCGCCGCCAGCGTGAGGCGCACCAGGTAGTCGGCGGCGAAGGCCCCCCACACCACCCACTCCACCAGCAGGCAGCTCTCGTGCACCGCCGGACCGGCGTCCGGGAAGACGATGGGGACGGCGTAGGCCACGCCGAAGGCGATCGCGAACACGAGCAGCGGGACCTGGGTGAGCCGTTCCCACCTGACCTGTACGGGGTGCACCTTCATGCGGAAATCGTAGAGAAGGCCGGGGCCGCCGGCCGGACACGGGAGCGGGCCCCGGCTGCCGCCGGGGCCCGCTCACCGCACCTCACACCGCTGGGGCGGTCAGGCGTCGCCGCCCGCCGCGCCCGGGTCCGCCGCGGCCACGTCCAGCAGCCGGTAGCGGTCGATGGCCTGCTTGAGCACCGAGCGGTCGACCTTGCCCGCCTTGGCGAGCTCGGTCAGCACCGACAGGACCACCGACTGGGCGTCGATGTGGAAGAACCGGCGGGCCGCCCCGCGGGTGTCGGCGAAGCCGAAGCCGTCCGCACCCAGCGAGGTGTAGGCGCCCGGCACCCAGCGGGCGATCTGGTCCGGCACCGCGCGCATCCAGTCCGAGACCGCCACGAACGGCCCCTCGGCCCCGGACAGCTTGCGCGTCACGTACGGCACGCGCTGCTCCTCCTCCGGGTGGAGCAGGTTGTGCTCCTCCACCTCGACGGCCTCGCGGCGCAGTTCGTTCCAGGAGGTCGCCGACCAGACGTCGGCGCGGACGTTCCACTCCTCGGCCAGGATCCGCTGGGCCTCCAGGGCCCACGGCACGGCCACGCCGGAGGCCAGGACCTGTGCCGGGATCGCGCCGGCCGCGCCCGCACTGATGCGGTGGATGCCCTTGAGGATGCCGTCCACGTCCACGTCGGCCGGCTCGGCCGGGTGCTGGATCGGCTCGTTGTAGACCGTCAGGTAGTAGAAGACGTCCTCGGCGTCCGGGCCGTACATCCGGCGCAGGCCGTCCTTGACGATGTGCGCGATCTCGTAGCCGTACGCCGGGTCGTAGGCCACGCAGCCCGGGTTGGTCGAGGCCAGCAGCTGGGAGTGGCCGTCGGCGTGCTGCAGGCCCTCACCGGTCAGGGTCGTGCGGCCGGCGGTTGCGCCGAGCACGAAACCGCGCGCCAGCTGGTCGGCCATCTGCCAGAACTGGTCACCCGTGCGCTGGAAACCGAACATCGAGTAGAAGACGTACACCGGGATCAGCGGCTCGCCGTGGGTGGCGTAGGCCGAACCGGCGGCGATCAGCGAGGCGGTGCAGCCCGCCTCCGAGATGCCGTCGTGCAGCATCTGGCCGGTCGGGGACTCCTTGTACGCCAGCAGCAGGTCGCGGTCGACGGCTTCGTACTGCTGCCCCAGCGGGTTGTAGATCTTGGCGCTCGGGAAGAACGCGTCCATGCCGAAGGTGCGGTACTCGTCCGGCGCGATCAGCACGAACCGGCGGCCGATCTCCTTGTCCCGCATCAGGTCCTTCAGGATGCGGACGAAGGCCATGGTGGTGGCGATCGACTGCTGGCCCGAGCCCTTCTTGGCCGCCGCGTAGGTCTTCTCGTCCGGCAGCTGGAGCGGCTTGGCGCGCACCACGCGGGTCGGTACGTAACCGCCCAGGGAGTTGCGCCGGTCGTGCATGTACTGGATCTCTTCGGAGTTGCGGCCCGGGTGGTAGTACGGCGGCGCGCCGCCCTCGAGCTGCGCGTCGGTGACCGGGATGTGCAGGCGGTCGCGGAAGCCCTTGAGGTCGTCGACCGTGAGCTTCTTCATCTGGTGCGTGGCGTTGCGGCCCTCGAAGTTCGGACCCAGGGTCCAGCCCTTGATGGTGTGCGCCAGGATGACCGTCGGCTGGCCCTTGTGGGCCTTGGCCGCCGCGTAGGCCGCGTAGATCTTCTTGTGGTCGTGGCCGCCGCGGCCGAGGTGGAGCAGCTGCTGGTCGGTCATGCTGTCGACCATCGCGCGCAGCCGGTGGTCGTCGCCGAAGAAGTGCTCGCGGATGTAGCCGCCGGTCTCGGTGGCGTACGTCTGGAACTGGCCGTCCGGGGTCGAGTTCATCTTGTTGACCAGGATGCCGTCGCGGTCCTGGGCCAGCAGCGGGTCCCAGGAGCGGTCCCAGATCAGCTTGATGACGTTCCACCCGGCGCCGCGGAACTGCGACTCCAGCTCCTGGATGATCTTGCCGTTGCCGCGCACCGGGCCGTCGAGCCGCTGCAGGTTGCAGTTCACGACGAAGGTGAGGTTGTCCAGGCCCTCGCGGGCCGCCAGCGAGAGCTGGCCCAGCGACTCCGGCTCGTCCATCTCGCCGTCGCCCAGGTACGCCCATACGTGGGACTTGGAGGTGTCGGCGATCCCGCGCGCCTCCATGTAGCGGTTCATCCGGGCCTGGTAGATCGCGCCGAGCGGGCCCAGGCCCATCGAGACGGTCGGGAACTCCCAGAAGTCCGGCATCAGCCGCGGGTGCGGGTAGCTGGAGAGGCCGTAGGGGGCCTTCGACTTCTCCTGGCGGAAGGCGTCGAGCTGCTGCTCGGAGAGCCGGTCCAGCAGGTAGGCGCGGGCGTAGATGCCCGGGGAGGCGTGCCCCTGGAAGAAGATCTGGTCGCCGCCGTCGCCCTCGTCCTTGCCCCGGAAGAAGTGGTTGAAGCCGACGTCGTACAGGGACGCCGAGGAGGCGAAGGTGGCGATGTGACCGCCGACCCCGATGCCCGGGCGCTGCGCGCGCGAGACCATCACGGCGGCGTTCCAGCGGGTGGCGTTCAGGACCTTGCGCTCGATGTCCTCGTTGCCGGGGAAGAACGGCTCGTCCTTGGTCGCGATCGTGTTGACGTAGTCCGAGCTGCGCATCTCGGGCACGGCCACGCGCTTCTCGCGGGCCCGCTCGATCAGCCGCAGCATCAGATAGCGGGCCCGCTCACGGCCCCGCTCGTCGACGGCGGCGTCCAGGGAGTCCAGCCACTCGCGGGTCTCCTCCGGATCGAAGTCCGGGACCTGACTCGGAAGGCCGCCAATGATGATCGGGTTGCGATCGGATGCGGAAGCCACGCTGTTCCTTCGCTGTCGGGGGAGTCGTGCCTTGGGTCACACCGCCTCCCATCGTCTACCGCCGGGTCTGAATCGTCACCTTTACCGCTAGGTAACGCCTGGACTCTTGAGCAGTCGTACAGGCGGTCGGGGGGACGGTCCGGACATCTCGCAACCTTACGCCCAAGAGGTTTATGGGGTTCGTAAGGCCGTTCGTCCCGCAAAGGGGTAGGAAAGACACCAACGACTTGCGAATACCCTGGAATGGTGTGGCATGGATCACGGGAAGTGCGGCACGCGGTGCCAGGAGTTGCGTTGAGACGACCCAGATCGTCACCGTTTAGACGGTCTGGACGGCCGGGTACTTGCGCGATCCGCCGCTCCCGTGTGGACTACGCCCAATGCTGCGCGTACGCGCGCCGCCCAGAAGACATTCACCGAACATGAGCAGGAGGCAACCCGTGAGCGCGACCGCGGACCACGCGGAGACCAGCCTGGCCGCCAGGCTGGGCTTCCAGTCCGACCAGGTGGTCCAGGAGATCGGCTACGACGAGGATGTCGATCAAGACTTCCGCGACGCCGTAGAGGAGCTGATCGGCAACGACCTCGTGGACGAGGACTACGACGACGTCGCCGACGCCGTACTCCTCTGGTTCCGCGATGAGGACGGCGATCTGACCGACACGCTGGTCGACGCGACCGAGCTGGTCGAGGACAGTGCGCTGATCCTGCTGCTGACGCCCAAGACCGGCCGCGACGGCTACGTGGAGCCGAGCGACATCAGCGAGGCCGCCACCACGGCCGGCCTGTCGCAGACCAAGAGCGTCAGCGTGGGCAAGGACTGGGCCGCCAGCCGCCTGGTCACCCCGAAGTCGGCCAAGTCCGGCAACAAGCGCTGAAGCAGGCGCACCACAGCAGCCGACGGGACCCCCGCCGACCGCCAGGTCGACGGGGGTCCCGCGTTTTCCCGGGGGCCGACCCCGGGCCGGGCCGCGTTTTCCGCGCGGCCCGCCCGCACGCATAGGCTGGGCCCCACCCGAACAGCCCACAGAAGGGACGCGAGATGGCCATCGAGGTCGGCGACAAGGCCCCGGACTTCGAGCTCAAGGACAATCACGGCGCCACCGTGAAGCTCTCCGACTTCCGCGGGGAGAAGAACGTCGTCCTGCTCTTCTACCCCTTCGCCTTCACCGGTGTCTGCACCGGTGAGCTGTGCGAGCTGCGGGACCAGCTGCCCCGTTTCGTCAACGAGGACACCCAGCTGCTGGCCGTCTCCAACGACTCGGTCCCCACCCTGCGCGTCTTCGGCGAGCAGGAGGGCCTGGAGTACCCGCTGCTGTCCGACTTCTGGCCGCACGGCGAGACCTCCCGCGCCTACGGCGTCTTCGACGAGGAGAAGGGCTGCGCGGTCCGCGGCACCTTCATCATCGACAAGGACGGCGTGGTCCGCTGGACGGTCGTCAACGGCCTGCCCGACGCGCGGGACCTGAACGAGTACGTCAAGGCCCTCGACAGCCTCTGAGCCGGTCCACCGGTGGCGGGCGGCCCCTGCGGGCCGCCCGGCCGCGGGCCGGTTGGGACCCGGCACGGCCGGGCAACCTGGGAAAAGCCGGTGCGGACGGGAACCCGTCACTAGGATCCGAGCGTTGATCCGGATAGCAACCGCACGACGGGGCCCCGCCCCACACAAACCACTGGAGGACCCGTGGGAGTCAGCCTCAGCAAGGGCGGAAACGTCTCGCTGACCAAGGCCGCCCCCAACCTGACGGCGGTCATCGTCGGCCTGGGCTGGGACGCTCGCACCACCACCGGGGTTGACTTCGACCTCGACGCCAGCGCCCTGCTGACGAACGACCAGGGCAAGGTCACCAACGACTCGAACTTCGTGTTCTTCAACAACCTGAAGAGCCCGGACGGCTCGGTCGAGCACACCGGCGACAACATCACCGGTGAGGGCGAGGGTGACGACGAGCAGATCAAGGTCAGCCTGACCGGCGTGCCCGCCGACGTCGCCAAGATCGTCTTCCCGGTCTCGATCTACGAGGCCGAGACCCGCCAGCAGAGCTTCGGCCAGGTCCGCAACGCCTACATCCGCGTCGTGAACCAGGCGGACAACGTCGAGCTGGCCCGTTACGACCTCAGCGAGGACGCCTCGACCGAGACCGCCATGGTCTTCGGCGAGCTGTACCGCAACGGCGCGGAGTGGAAGTTCCGCGCCATCGGCCAGGGGTACGCCTCGGGCCTGCGCGGCATCGCGCAGGACTTCGGCGTCAACGTCTGACCCGACCGCACCTCCACCGTCCGGCGCCGCGCCCTGTGTGCGGCGCCGGACGCGCTGTTTCGCAAGACCGCTGGGCGGGCGGCCGGCCCGCCGCAGCGCCTGAGTGTCCGGGGAGGACCACGACATGGGCGTCACACTCGCCAAGGGGGGCAACGTCTCCCTCTCCAAGGCCGCACCGAACCTCACCCGCGTGATGATCGGACTGGGCTGGGACGCGCGCTCGACGACGGGGGCGGACTTCGACCTCGACGCCAGCGCCCTGCTGTGCCGGGCCGGCCGGGTGCTCGGGGACGACTACTTCGTCTTCTACAACAACCTCCGCAGCCCGGACGGCTCGGTCGAACACACCGGGGACAACCTCACCGGCGAGGGTGACGGGGACGACGAGTCGATCCTGATCGACCTCTCCGCCGTGCCGCTCGAGGTCGACAAGATCGTCTTCCCGGTCTCGATCCATGACGCCGACAACCGCCGGCAGACCTTCGGGCAGGTCACCAACGCCTTCATCCGCGTGGTCAACCAGGCCGACGACCAGGAACTCGCGCGCTACGACCTGAGCGAGGACGCCTCCGGGGAAACGGCGATGATCTTCGGCGAGGTCTACCGCTACAACGGCGAATGGAAGTTCCGAGCGGTGGGACAGGGGTACGCGTCGGGTCTGCGGGGCATCGCTCTAGACTTCGGGGTCAATGTTTCGTAAAGCCGCGTCCGGATGAGGTACATGTGGTTCTGAAAACGTTCGGCTGGTCGTTCGCAGTCACTGCGCTCGGCCTCGCCGCAGCGGTGATCTACGGAGGGTGGACCGCGTTCGGGATCGTGGCGATCCTGTCCATCCTCGAGATCTCGCTGTCGTTCGACAATGCAGTGGTCAATGCCGGAATCCTGAAGAAGATGAATGCCTTCTGGCAGAAGATCTTCCTCACGGTCGGCGTCCTGATCGCCGTGTTCGGCATGCGGCTGGTCTTCCCGGTCGTGATCGTGGCCATCAGCGCCAAGATCGGCCCGATCGACGCCGTCGACCTCGCTATGAGCGACAAGGACCGGTACCAGCAGCTGGTCACCGACGCCCATCCGTCGATCGCGGCGTTCGGCGGCATGTTCCTGCTGATGATCTTCCTCGACTTCATCTTCGAGGACCGGGACATCAAGTGGCTCGCCTGGCTGGAGCGGCCCCTGGCCAAGCTCGGCAAGATCGACATGCTCTCGGTCTGCATCGCCATGATCGTCCTGCTGATCACCTCGATGACCTTCGCCACCCACGCCCACCAGCACGGCGGCGCGCACGTCGACAAGGCGCAGACCGTCCTCATCTCCGGAATCGCCGGTCTGATCACCTACCTGGTCGTGGGCGGGCTCTCGGGCTACTTCGAGAACAAGCTCGAGGAAGAGGAGGAGCGGGAGCACGAGGAAGAGGAAGCGGCCAAGAAGAGCGGCAAGTCCGTCTCGGCCGTCGCGCTCGCCGGCAAGGCCGCCTTCTTCATGTTCCTCTACCTCGAGGTCCTGGACGCCTCCTTCTCCTTCGACGGGGTCATCGGCGCCTTCGCCATCACCAACGACATCGTGCTGATGGCCCTCGGCCTCGGCATCGGCGCCATGTACGTCCGGTCGCTCACGGTCTACCTGGTCCGCCAGGGCACCCTGGACGACTACGTCTACCTGGAGCACGGCGCGCACTACGCCATCGGCGCCCTGGCCGTGATCCTGCTCGTCACCATCCAGCACGAGATCAACGAGGTCGTCACCGGCCTGGTCGGCGTCGTCCTGATCGCCTGGTCCTTCTGGTCCTCGGTCCGCCGCAACCGGCGCATCGAGGCCGGCGAGGCCGACGCGGAGGTCACCGCCGGGGTGTGAGCCGGCAGGGATTGCGGAACGCTCTACGCGGGGCGGCCGGACGGGTTCCACGGACCCGGCGGGCCGCCCCGTGGCATGTTGGGCGCCGGGGCACCGGCCCGTGACACGACCAGGGGGTAGGGATGGGGTTCTTCGACGGCCTGCGGGGCGGGGCGGCGCAGTTCCAGTCGGGCAGCGCGTCCTCCAACGCGATCGCGCTGACCAAGCGGAGTCCGACGGTCTCGCTCAGCAAACAGGGCGCGGTCAGCGGCAACCTCCGCGTCAACCTCTCCTGGCGGATGCGCACCTCCGACATCGGCGGGCGCTCCGGCCAGAGCGGACAGCTGCTGCGCCACCCCTTCAAGCTGTTCAAACCGGAGATCGTGCAGGCGCACACCCAGGGCATGGTCAACGTCGACCTGGACATCGGCTGCCTGTACGAGCTGACGGACGGGACCCGGGGCGTGGTGCAGCCGCTGGGGAACTTCCTCGGCGACATCAACAACCCGCCGTACGTGAAGCTCAGCGGCGACGACCGGTTCGGGGCGCCCTCGGGCGAGACGCTCTTCGTCAACCTCGACCACGCCGACAAGATCAAGCGGCTGCTGGTCTTCGTCTACATCTACGACCAGACCCCGGCCTTCGACCGGACGCACGCCCTGGTCACCCTCTACCCGGTGACCGGGCCCCGGATCGAGATCGCCCTGGACGAGCGGGCCCCGGAGGCGCGCTCCTGCGCGGTGCTCTCCCTGGAGAGCGTCAAGGGCGAGCTGGTGGTCCGGCGCGAGGTGAAGTTCGTCTACGGCTTCCAGGCCGAGCTGGACCGGCTGTACGGCTGGGGGCTCCAGTGGGGCCGGGGGTACAAGACGACGAAGGCCTAGCGGGGCTCGGGTCCGGCGTCCGGGTCCCGGGCGCGGCCCCCTGGGCGGGGCCGGTACGGGGCGTCCCGTACCGGCGCTCCGGTACCGGTCAGCGGCGGAGGAACTGCGGGCCCTGCGGCGGCAGCCGGAAGTCCGGGTCGCCACCCGGGCCCGGCACCGGTACCGGCGGGGCCGAGACCGGCTGCGGGTAGCCGTACATGGGCGGCACCGGCGGCGGGGCCTGGGTCGGCCCGGCCGGGGCCAGGGTCGGGCCCATCCGCTGGGTCTGCTGCCCGGTGGCGCCGGCTGCCGGGGCCTCCCGGCCCGCCGGGGCGTCCTCGGCGGCCTCGGGGGCGGCGGCGTTCTCGTCCACCGAGATGCCGTGGTCGGTGGCCAGCCCCTCCAGGCCGTTCGAGTAGCCCTCGCCCAGCGCGCGGAACTTCCACCCGTCCCCGCGCCGGTAGAGCTCACCGCAGATCATCGCGGTCTCGGTACCGGTCTCCGGGTGCACGTCGAAGTAGGCCAGCGGGTCCCCGCCGGCCGCCGGCCCCGCGTCGTACAGCAGGATCCGCAGGTCGGGGACGCGCTCGAAGGGCACGTCCTCGGCGGAGGCGACCACCAGCACCCGGTCCACCACCGGGCCCAGTCCGCGCAGGTCGGCCTGGACGGCGTCGGTGATCGACTCGCCGAGCCGTTTCTTGCCCAGCCGCCAGACCGCGCCCGAGGGGTGCCGGGGCTGGTTGTAGAAGACGAAGTCCTCGTCGGAGCGCACCCGTCCGTCGGGTCCCAGGACCAGGGCCGAGGCGTCCACGTCCGGGACCTCGGGACCGCCGGTCCAGCGCAGCACCGCCCGGACGGCCGTGGCGGCCACGGGGATGTTGGAACCCTTCTGCATCGCGTGCGTCATGCCGGTCATCCTGCCCTCTGCGAGCGGAGCGGGACAATGCGGCCCCCCTTGTGGTCCGGCGGGCCGCGTGGGCATGGTGCAAGAGGGTTACCTGGATTTCATGCACTTGGGGAACTCTTGACACTCATTCGTACGTACTATTACCGGCCACGCCAGATGGGCCGCCGAGGCAGTACGGGGGAAGCACATGCGTCATTTCGGGCACGTATCGCCTGCGCTCCGTGAGGGCCTCTTCCACCAGGAGCCGGCCGAGTTCACCGTCGACTCCCCGGCGCGGATCCTGTCCGCCGCCCTCGGAGCCACCCTCTACAGCCCCGCCACCCGCCCCCGGCTCGCCGACGACATCCGCAAGCAGGCCGGCCGGGGCGTCGTCTCCATGGTCCTGTGCCTGGAGGACTCCATCGGGGACGGCGAGGTCCTGGCCGGCGAGGAGAACCTGATCCGGCAGTTCGCCGAGCTCGACGCGGGCTCCGGCGAGCTCCCCCTGCTCTTCATCCGGGTGCGGCTGCCCGAGCAGATCCCGGACCTCGCGGCCCGGCTGGGAAGATCCATCAGGCATTTGGCTGGATTTGTACTTCCGAAATTCACGGAAGAGCGTGGCATCGCATTCCTGGACGCCCTCACCGTGGCCGAGGCCGCCACCGGCCGGCGGCTCTACGCCATGCCGGTACTGGAATCCCCCGAACTGCTCCATCTGGAGACCCGCGCCCTCGCCCTGGCGGGCGTGGCCCGCACCGTCGACAAGTACCGGGACCGGGTCCTGGCGCTGCGGCTGGGGGTCACCGACTTCTGCTCGGCGTACGGGCTGCGGCGCACCCCCGACATGACGGCGTACGACGTGCAGATCGTGGCCGGGGTGATCGCGGACGTGGTCAACGTCCTGTCCCGGGCCGACGGCACCGGCTTCACGGTCACCGGCCCGGTCTGGGAGTACTTCCGTCACCAGGAGCGCAAGTTCAAGCCCCAGCTGCGCCGCAGCCCCTTCCTGGACGGCCAGGCCGAGGAACTGCGGACCGCACTGATCGAGCACGACCTCGACGGGCTGTTCCGCGAGATCGAACTGGACCGGGCCAACGGCCTGCTCGGCAAGACGTGCATCCACCCCGCGCACGTCACCCCCGTCCACGCCCTGTCGGTGGTCTCCCACGAGGAGTTCAGCGACGCCCAGGACATCCTGCGGCCGGAGCGGGGCGGCGGCGGCGTGCTGCGCTCCGCCTACACGAACAAAATGAACGAGGTGAAGCCCCACCGGGCCTGGGCGGAGCGCACCATGCTCCGCGCCGAGGTCTTCGGTGTGGCCAAGGAGGAGGTCGGCTTCGTCGACCTCCTCACGGCCGGGCTCTCCGGCTGACCCCGTGACGAGGACGACGGAAGAGAAAGCCAACGACGTGGTGTGGTCGGACGAACGGGAACACGGACGCGGACCTGACGCGGACGCCGCGGCACAGGCCTGGTCGGGCGACTGGGTCGCCCGCCGCCTGGGCGTGGAGCTGCGGGACGGGGACGGGACGGGGGAGGAGCCGGGCGGGGCGCCGGCGCTGCGGGAGCTGCTGGGGCTGGCGCTGCGGCGCAACCCCAAGCGGGCCCACCTGCTCGTCTCGAACGTCCTCGGCAAGCACGTGCCCGCCTCTCCCGGCGCGGTCCACGGCGCCGGGTACGGCCTGGGCCGCCGGGTCCGGGCGCTGCTCGGCGAGGCGGAGGCAGGCCGGGCCGTGGTCCTCGGCTACGCCGAAACCGCCACCGCACTGGGCCACAGCGTCGCCGACGGCCTCGGCTCGGCCCCGTACCTGCACTCGACCCGGCGCCCGGTGCCGGGCGTGGCCACGGCCGGGGGCTTCGAGGAGTCCCACTCGCACGCCACCTCGCACCTGCTGCTGCCGGCCGACCCGGCCCTGCTCGCGGGCTCCGGCCCGCTGGTCCTGGTGGACGACGAGTTCTCCACCGGCAACACCGTCCTCAACACCATCCGCGACCTGCACGCCCGGCACCCGCGCGACTGGTACGTGGTGGTGGCCCTGGTCGACATGCGCTCCCCGTCCGACCGCACCCGCCTGACCACCTTCGCCACCACCCTCGGCGCCCGAGTCGACCTCATATCCCTCGCCACCGGCACCGTCACCCTCCCGGACGACGTCCTGGAACGGGGCACGGCCCTGGTGGCGGAGGAGGAGGCCCGGGCGAACGGGGCCGCGGGTGCCTCCGGCCCCCTTCCGGCGGGGGACGCGCAGTCCGCTGCGTCCGGCCCGGGCAGTGCGCCGGTGGGGGCAGATCCTGCCTCGCGCGGACGCGGACCTGTCCCGGCCGGGGACGCACGTCCCGCTACGTCCGGCCCGGGCATTGCACCCGTGGGGGCAAATCCAGCCTCGCCTGGGGGTACCCCCGGACGGAGTCTGGGGGAGTTTGAGGCGCGGGGTCCGGGGCGGCGCCCCGGGAGCCCGGGTGCAGCCCCCTCGGTCCGCCGCGTGCCGCTCGGCTGGCCCGCCGGCCTTCCCGACGGCGGCCGCCACGGCTTCACCCCCGCCCACCGCGCGGAGCTCGAAGCCGCCCTGCCGGCCATGGCGGCCCGCCTCGCCGAGGCCCTGGCGGAGGGCCAGGAGGGCCAGCAGGCCGGGAAGACCCCCCACCGCGTCCTCGTCCTCGGCAACGAGGAGCTGATGTACGCCCCCCTCGCCCTGGCCACCGCCCTGGAAGCCACCGGCACCATCCCCGAGGTCCGCTTCTCCACCACCACCCGCTCACCGGTCCTGGCCGTGGACGACCCCGGTTACGCCATCCGCACCCGCCTGGTCTTCCCGGCCCACGACCGCCCCGCCGACGGCCCCGGCGACCGCTACGCCTACAACGTCGCCGGCGCCGGCTTCGACGCCGTGGTCGCCGTGGTCGACTCGGCCGGCGACACCCCCGAACTGCACGCCCCCGACGGCCTGCTCGCCGCCCTGGCCCCGCACACCGGCCAGGTGCTCCTGGCGGTCGTCCCCGCGTACGTCCCGCCGTACGCGGAACAGCCGCGCGCAGGGCACCCGCACACGGAGCCCGAGCACCCGAAGCACCCGTACCCGAAGCACCCGTACCCGATCGCCGCGCCCGCGACCCGGCAGGAGCCGACAATGCCCGAGCCTCTCAGAGGCCCCGACTTCTCCTCCTACGCCGCCGAGGACGTCGGCTGGCTGCTGCAGGACCTGTCCGGCGTCGAACTGGAGGCCCCGACCGAGGAGCGCGAGGAGGCCATCCAGGCCGGCGGCGCCCACTACGCCGAGTCGCTGCCGGTCGAGTACCAGCCCAGCCCCCGCTACCAGGAGCTCTACCAGAGCGCCCTGACCGCCTCCGCCGCCCGCATCGCCCGCGCCGTCGGCACGGTCACCGAGACGGTCCTGGCGGAACGTTCCCCCAGCCCCGTCCTGGTCTCGCTGGCCCGCGCCGGCACCCCCGTCGGCGTCCTGATGCGCCGCTGGGCCGCCCACCGCCACGGCCTGGACCTCCCGCACTACGCCGTCTCGATCGTCCGCGGCCGCGGCATCGACGCCAACGCCCTGCGCTGGCTGGCCGACCGGCACGACCCGGCCGACGTGGTCTTCGTCGACGGCTGGACCGGCAAGGGCGCCATCACCCGCGAACTGGCCGAAGCCCTCAAGGAGTTCCCCGGCTTCGACCCGGAGATCGTGGTGCTCGCCGACCCCGGCGGCTGCGTCGCCACCTACGGCACCCGCGAGGACTTCCTCATCCCTTCGGCCTGCCTCAACTCCACGGTCTCCGGCCTCATATCGCGTACGGTGCTGCGTGCGGACCTGGTCGGCCCGGACGACTTCCACGGTGCGAAGTTCTACCGCGAGCTGGCCGGGGCCGACGTGTCCCGGGCCTTCGTCGACACCGTCGCCGCCCGTTTCGACGAGGTGGCCGACCGGGTCGACGGCGAGGTCAAGGAGCTGTTGGCAGCGGACCGTTCGCCCACCTGGGAGGGCTGGGCGGCGGTGGAGCGGATCAGCGAGGAGTACGGCATCCACGACGTGAACCTGGTCAAGCCCGGCGTCGGCGAGACCACCCGAGTGCTGCTGCGCCGGGTCCCCTGGAAGATCCTGGCCCGCCGCGACGCCGCGGCCGACCTGGGCCACGTACGCCTGCTCGCCGAGCAGCGCGGAGTACCGGTGGAGGAGGTCGACGGGCTGCCCTACAGCTGCGTCGGACTGATCCACCCGCACTTCACCCGCGGCGCGACCGGCGCCGACGGCAAGGCGGTGACGGCCAAGTGACCACCCTGCCCGCCCCCGCCGGGGCCACCACCGCGACCGCCTCGGCCGCCGCCCCCGGCCCCGTCCTGATCGCCAGCGACCTGGACCGCACGCTCATCTACTCGCACGCCGCGCTGGCCCTGGCCATGCCCGATGCGCAGGCCCCCCGGCTGCTGTGCGTGGAGGTCCACGAGAGCAAGCCGCTCTCCTACATGACCGAGACGGCCGCGGCCCTGCTCGTCGAGCTGACCGCTGACCCGGAGGTGGTCTTCGTCCCGACCACCACCCGCACCCGCAAGCAGTACCAGCGGATCCGCTTCCCCGGCGCCCCGGCCCGGTACGCCATCTGCGCCAACGGCGGGCAGCTGCTGGTCGACGGCGTGCCCGACCGCGACTGGCGGCGGCAGGTCGCCGCCCGGCTGGCGGCCGAATGCGCCTCGCTGGAGGAGGTGCGCGGGCACCTGCTCGCCACCGCCGACCCGGCCTGGCTGCGCAAGGAGCGGGTGGCCGAAGACCTCTTCGCCTACCTGGTCGTCGAGCGGGACCTGATGCCCGCCGACTGGGTCAAGCAGCTGTCGGAGTGGGCCGAGCCGCGCGGCTGGACGGTCTCCCTCCAGGGCCGCAAGGTGTACGCCGTGCCGCGCCCGCTCACCAAGAGCGCGGCGATGCGCGAGGTGGCCCGGCGCACCGGTGCGGTGCGCACGGCCGCCGCGGGCGACTCCCTGCTGGACGCGGACCTGCTGCTGGCCGCCGACCGGGCCTGGCGTCCGGCCCACGGCGAACTGGCCGACACCGGCTTCACCGGGCCGGGCGTGACCGCGCTGGGACTGGCGGGGGTCGCGGCCGGCGAGGAGATCATCCGGCGGTTCGCGAAGTTCCGCCGCCGCGCGGACGGCCACCTGCCGTAGCGGGCCCGCCGGGGGCACACTGGTCCGCATGAGCAAGGGGAACACCACGCGCATGACGGACGAGCTGTACGCCTACACGCTCGCCCACAACCCCCCGCTGGACCCGGTCCAGCGGGGGCTGGTCGAGTCGACGTACGCCCGCTACCCGGACTCCGCGGGCATGCAGTCGGCCGAGGAGCAGGGCCCGCTGCTGGCCTTCCTGGTCCGGCTGACGGGTGCCCGCCACATCGTGGAGGTCGGCACCTTCACCGGCTTCTCGTCGCTGTCGATGGCGCGGGCGCTGCCGGCGGACGGCCGGCTGGTCACCTGTGACGTCTCGGCGGAGTGGACCGCCCTGGCGCGCGAGGCCTGGGCCGCGGCCGGGGTGGCCGACCGCGTCGAACTCCGGCTGGGCCCGGCCCTGGAGACGCTGGCGGCGATGCCCGCCGAGCCGCACGTCGACCTCGCGTACCTGGACGCGGACAAGGAGAACTACGTCGGGTACTGGGAGGCGCTGGTGCCGCGGATGCGGCCGGGCGGCCTGATCGTCACCGACAACACCCTCTTCCACGGCGCGGTCACCGACCCGGCCGCCACCGGCGCGACGGCGGGCGTCCGCCGCTTCAACGACCACGTGGCGGCCGACCCCCGCATGGACAGCGTCCTCACCGTCATCGCAGACGGCCTGACCCTCTCCCGCAAACGCTGAACCGACCGCGCCGGCGCGGGGGTTCAGTAACAGCAAGACCGGCGCGGCGGTTCAGTAACAGAAGGGCCGGCGCGGGGGCTCAGCAGCAGAGGGGCCGGCGCAGGGGGTTCAGCAGCAGCCCCCGCCGCCGCAGCAGCCCCCGCCGCCACCGGCCGGCGGCGCGGCCTTGGTCCCGCCCACGGCCACGGCCGACAGCAGCTTGACGGTGTCCTCGTGCCCGGCGGGGCACTGCGCGGGCTCGGACGACTGCGCCATGGGCCGGCTCACCACGAAGGTGTCCTCACAACTACGGCAGCGAAACTCATAACGGGGCATGCCCCAAGGCTACGACCCGCACCCCCGAGATCCGAGCCCCGTCCCCGGATCCCCGGGCGGCGACCGGCCACTCAAGGGTCCTCAGGCGCTGGCCCGGGCTCCGACGTACACGACGACCATCAGCGCAGCGAACCCGACCGCGAGCCACCCGGTACCCAGCACGATCCACCGCACGGGCTTCGGCACAGGCTTGGTCCGCTGCTTGAACCGCCGCGCCTGGAAGAGAAGGAAGCCGCCCATCAACAGCAGCCCCGGCAGGTACCGCTTGAGGAAGGCCGCATCGAGGTCATCGGACCCCGCCGCCTGCCCCGCAACGCCCGCATACACCTGCTGAGCTGCCACAAACCCGTGCACCGAACCCCCGCACCGAACACCCGACCGATCCGCGCCAGATCAACTCACACCACCCCACCCCCGGTCAACCCTCAAAACCCACGGCCGGCCCCGCCCTCCTCATCCCGCTCCATCTCCCGAATCACCCGCCGCCGCCACCGCACCGCCACCACACACACCACAGTCCCGACCACGACGGACCCCACCACGGACCCGACAACCCCGACCATGAAAAGATCCCCGAGCGTCTCCACGCCCCACCTCCCCTACGAACCTCCGGCAATGCTCCCCGACAAGCCACGGGCAACCGCCCCTGGGTGCCTTGTTGTTGCCAGTCTTGATCGTCCGGTACGTCGGGAGTCGGCATTCGTCTCGACCACAGGCGTCTTCTCGCCGGTGCAGCCGGCGCAGCTCTTCCAGTGCGCCCGCCGGGAACGAATGCCGCGCCCACTTCCTCCGGTAGCCCTCCGCACCGCACAGATCCAGCACCACCTGGGCACCCCGCACGAAGGCATGGCCGAGCGCCCGCCGTGACTGCGCGGACCTCCGCAACTCGACGCGCCCCACGCGGCGCCGTCCACCGACGCCGAAGGCCCCCGACCATGATCGGTCGGGGGCTTTCGTACTGGTTGGCGCGGACGGTTTCGAACCGCCGACATCTGCTTTGTAAGCTCGGCCGGAGGGGCGGTGCAGGGGCCCTGACCTGGAGCGCGAAGGTTGTCCGAGACCGCCGACAACCGCCCGCGTCCACCCCCGTTGTTGTCAGATTTGGTTGTCAGAACCGAGGGCCACTTGGCGGCTTCGGCCGGCCCCCTCACTCGTCATCGCAACGCTCCAGCACCAAGCCCACGGACCCGTCCTCCAAGCCGTTGTTGTCTTCGAGGTGCAAGTGGCTCCCCTCGGGAACACCATCGCCTGCGAGTACGAGCAGGTGTGCCGCAAGCGTCCTGAGCCCCGCGGCGTTCGCCTCGATCACGACCTCGCTCTTCAGCGCCCGCACCTCGATCCGAGCATCCGCCTCCCACCGGAAGACGAGCCCGACGCCATCGGTCACGGCCGTGACTTGGGTGCTCTCAACGGGGGCGGTGCCGGAGTCAGAGGTCATGGGCACCATGATGCCGCCCAGCCTCTTGGCACCGGACGCTCGTGCGTCCGGCAGCATTTATGGGGGCGTCGGCCACCGTCTACCAGCCGCCGCCAAAGATGGGTTGCAGTGATGCTGCTATGGCCGACAGCAGTCCGAGGATGCCCCCCAGCGTCGTCAAAGCTGTCGTGACGTTCGGGAACAGTTCACGGCGCAGCTCGCGCCAGCGCTTCCTGACCACGACACCCTGAAGCTTCTGCCACTTGTGCTGCCGAATATGGCAGCCCATCATCACGCCCTTGCTGTTGTTCCTGCACGCGCCGTCTCGCCCCAGAGCCCCGCACCAGGCCGGAGCCAGGAAGAAGAAGTAGACGGTGCAGACCCCGGACAACGCCAACAACAGGCCTGGGCCGAGATCAGACGTGAGCCAGCCCGCTAACAGGACTGCGAAGACAGCCCATCCCCAATACTTCTGGAAGTCCTTCATGCGCACCGGAAGATAGCGATGCGCGCTTCACGCTGGAAGGGAGCGTGCGAGGCGCAACGGTGGCACATGCCAGCGCAGGTGATCCATCGCTCAACGGCTGATGGGGACCTCATAAACGATCTCGCACAGCGCGGCGGGCACGATGATGTCCGCGGTCTCCACGGGCCGGCCCTCGTCGCTGTAGTACGTCCGCCGGATGTGGGTGACGAGTGAGGCCTTCTGGATCCCAAGGAGGGACGCCTCCTCGGCGGTCGCCTGCCGGGGCTCCGGCTGCTCGACGGCATGGCTGACCGTGATCCCGATCTCGGCCATCCGGTTCACGACACCGATGCCGGCGTGGGGCCCACCCTCGGGCAGGACGACGAGCGTGCCGGCCGTCAGGTCGTACGGCTCCCAACTCGTGGACAGCTGCACGGGCCGGCCGTCAGCAAGGAACTCGTACGCGGTGCGCACGCACAACTCACCCTCGCCGATCCCGAGCCGCGAAGCGATCTCGGCCGGCGCCGGGACCTTCGCCTCGGTCCGGCTCTCCCACCCGCCCCGCTTGCCGGCGGCCTGCATGTCGGCCCGGAACGGCGACTCCTCGCGGTGCTCACGAGCCGAGGAACGGACCACCCGGACCCGCCGCCGCGGCTCGGCGACGTAAGTCCCGGATCCCGCGCGACCCTCCAGGACGCCCTGGGAGATCAACAGCTCCTGCGCGCGCCGGACCACGTTCTCGCCCACGCCGCACTCCTGGGCGATCTGCGCACGTGAAGGAAGGCGGTCGCCGGGCGTCCACTCGCGCCCCGAGATCCGCTGCCGGAGTACGTCGGCGATGCGAAGGTACGGCGGCTGCTCAGGCATATGGAAAATCTAGTCCACTAGCTCTAATCTAGTTAACTAGCTTCACCGAAAGTAACTGCTCGGCGACGGAGGTCCGCTGTGCCTGGTTCGGACGTGAGGGCCGAAGAGCTCGCCGCCCGGCTGTGGGCGCTGGGACTCGCTCCCCGCGTGGAGCGGCACGTCCGCCACATCTCGATCGAAGTGGAGGTCCCGGAAGCAGTCGCCGCCGAGACGTGGCGCGCGGTCCTGGCGGTGGCAGCCGAAGCAGACCGGTTCGGACTCATCGCCAATGAAGCAGCCGGCCGCATCTTGTGGGCGGCCGTAGACAGAACGGCCCCCGCGACGGGCGACGTCCGGGGACCTGGCCATCAGCGATAGGAGCTGATCAGCATGTTCAACCGTATCCGCCGACCAGATGCCCGCACCAGAAGGCGTCAACGGCCGGTAGCCCGCTTAACTCTGACGCGACCGCCGGACGTTCAACCCCGACGAGCACGCTTGCTGCGTCCGGGCTCCTGCTTCGAAGCGCTCCCGGAAGGGGTGCTTGTGCCGGCTTCGGTAGAACGGGCCCGGAACGGAGCGAGCGCGACCCTCGAGTACCAACCGGCCGGAGCCGGCCTCCTGACGCCGGTCCACCCGCGGGGGCCGCTGGTGCCCTGCCGCTGCCAGCACCGCCCCGCGACCACTCCGTACTGCTCGCCCTGGTGCCGCATCGGCACGCACGCGGACTGCCGCCACTCCTCCCCGCCCCCGGCCCCGCCCGGCGTCCCCGTCGTCTACGAGACGTGCTGCTGCACCTGCCACGCCACGGAAGGCAGGGCTACTGCCCGGGGGGTGGCCGGATGAGGGGACAGTTCCCGGCCCCGGCCGCGGTCGCTTCCATAGAGATCACTTCCAACAGCGTGAAGCGCGGCGACGTCATCCAAATCGGCGGCCAGCCGTGCCGCGTCGCCGACCTGATCCACCTGCCCCGCGGAGCGAAGCGCCTCGTCTTCGAGTCCGGCGAACTCCTGACGATGCACCACCAGACCCGCTTCATCGCTCTACGCGTCCAACGGAGGTGGTGACCATGCCCGCCACGTCCCGCCGCCACGCAATCGCCGCCGACCTCCGAACCCAAATTACGGAAGGCCACCTCAAGGCCGGCGACCGCCTCCCCGCGGAGACCCAACTCGCCACCCAGTACGCCGTCAGCACCCCCACGCTCCGCAACGCCCTCGCCGACCTCCAGGCGGAGGGTCTGATCGAGAAGATCCACGGCAAGGGCAACTTCATCCGCCACCCGTGCTCCCGGATCGTCTACGTGGGCGGCGGCCACCCTCTCGCCGAACTGCCCTCGCCGGATGCCCCACTACTGGTTACCGTCCGTACCACCCAGCTCCATGCCCAGGGAGACTTGACCACGCTTCTGAAAGTGCCACCAGGCAGCTCCCTCGTCGAATACCGCTGCCTAAGCCAGGAGGGGAGCGAGCCCCGCACCCTGGCCCGCATCTACGTCCCCCAGGACCTGGCGCCAGCCCACGCTTCAAACGATTCCGGCTGGACGAAGGCCCTGGCAGACCGCCTGTCAGCCTGTGACCACCGCTCGACCGGGATCGAGGAGACGGTCACCACCCGTCGCCCCACCCCAGAAGAAGCCGCCCTCCTCCACATCAGCCCCGCCCTTGCCGTCCTCACGATCACCCGCGTCGCATCAGATAAGGCCGGCCGCGTGATCGAGGCCGTCCGCCTGATCCTCCCCGGCGACAGAGCGGAAGCGACCTTCACTATCCACTCCACGCCCAACGAAGAGGGATCAGAAGGATGACTCCCCACGAGGAGCTACGCCTCCTCCCGTGGTCTGGCCCAGACGAGAAGCCCTGCTTCCTGAGCACCGACAGCGAGCACAGCCACCTGTCCCGCCTGGCCGACGAGATCGAAGAGGCATACCTGGCTGCGGCCGCTGACCTCGCCGGTCATGCCTTGAAGATCATCGCCACCGCAGACGTGGACTCGGCGGAACTCCGAGACTTGGCCGCGGGCCTGTCGCAGTCCCTCTCGCGAACCCTCCGTGTGGCCCAAAGTCGGGGGCGCCGGCTGGCGTCCCCCGATCGTCTGGCCAGCGACGAGAACGGCTGAGATTCGAAGGTGCCAGGACAGAGGCCCCCAGCTCTGCCGGGGGCCTCCTGCCTTGCATCTGCTCGGCAACAGCGGCCTTTTACGCGTCTGAGGGACCTTGTTTGTAGCAATGCGGCGTCATGTGGTGGCCGTCATTCGGCGGGGGCCTTCCGGCGGAGTATGGACCGGTTGGCATGCTTGGTAACGACGCGCAGCTTTGCGTGCTTGCGGTGGTACTCCTGCCAGTCGTTGACGAGCGCAGTGTCTTGCAGCTCGGCAACTGAGAACCCGGCCGCATTGTCTGGGGCGATGACGAACGCCTCCAAGCCGCCGTGCTCTTGGATGAAGCCTGCGGCCAGTTCCTCGAACACTGGCTTGTGGTGGTCCACGTCCGCGTCACGTGCGGAGCCGATGCTGTCTCCTGTGACGGCGCACACCACCGGACCGTGCGCGAAGGCGTCAGTGACGTGCGCGATGACCTGATCCTTGACCGCCCGCCGTAGGCACCCACGTACCTGCTGGCCGTGTGGAGTCGCTTTAAGGCACTCCAACCATGAGATATCGATCTCGGAGCCATCGATCCGCAGAAGCATCAGCCCGCGGTTGTTCCACTCGGTCCGCACCACCATGAATCCGCCGACCCCCACCCCCGCCTTCTCCTCGTAGTCGGGGTGGCGGGTGATCAGGTCCCGCAGGAATTCTTCGTCGCTCTCGCCAACTATCTCGTCGTAGCGGTAGGAGTTCATGATCCCCTGTACCCGCTCCCGTAAGGATTTCTGCGTCCGGAAGTGCTCACCATTGATCAGGTATTCCAACCGCGCCACAGGCCCACCCCTCATCGCCGAAAGCTTCAGGGGAAGTCTGGTCGCCGGCGTTCGCGTGTGTGGCGGACACGACCGAACTGGGCAAGGGGGGCGCTGGGTTTGCGCCAGTACCTGCTGGAGGTTGACCGCTTGGGCTCAGGGAGTTGAGGTGCCTCGAGCGATCAGCACTTGAGAGACCGGGAGGGCTGTCAGGTCAGCTTCTCTCAAGCCGGCACGGGCTGCATGGCCTCTCTGGCACCTATGTTCTCCCGCGGCTTCCGCCACATTTGGCATGGTGCGGCACGGGATGCCCTGCTCCGTGCCGCACCATGCGTCGTACCCTCAGGCGTTGATGATCTTCTGGACTTCGCGAAGCTTCTCTTCCGCAGTGAGCGCCGAGTAGTCGCCACTCACCAGCCCGTCCAGAGTGCTGCGTACGTTGTTTGAATTGGGGCGCAGCACAGCGTCCAAGATGCGGGCACGCTCGCTTCCGTCTCGGGTGTACACCCACACCTGCTGCTCCTTGCGTGGTTCTGTATTGCATCGAGGATCGAGGACAGTGAGTGGGAAGTACCCGAGACCCGATGCTTCGAGCTTGCGAGCGATGGAGCCGAGGACATGCTTGCCGAGCCTGTCGAACCCCAGTGCTGTCCGCAGGCGCCCCAAGTTGTCTTGCATCAGCCCGCCCTCGTCCTCACACGCTTCAGCGGTCTCTTGAAGATCAGCCACTGCACCCTCCCCTGGTGTGTCGTTGAGTCGGAAGCCTATGAGGATCAAGGAAACAGGGCTAGGCAGAGGCGTCAAACTGTCAGACCTTGGCCCACGAATAGGCCGCCGCCACCATCATCGGCTCTTTGGTCGCCTTTGGGAGCCGATCCTCGGAAGGAGGCTGCATCGGCGGCCTGTCACGCCGTGCCTTTCGCTCCACAGTCGCTCTCCCGACCGGGTGAGCATCCATCCGGTGCCCTCGTGGGGCATAAGCTCACCAACGTTAAGCTGTCCGAGCAGGTGTGTCAGCTCGTCGGCGACGCGGAGGTCATGTTCGCGCTGTCGCTCCTCAGCATTTGCGTATCCGTCAGCGCGAGCGACGAACTCCTCATAAGTCATCTCCCCGATCCGGCGTCGGTGGGCCTCCAGGGCTGTTCGCTCGACGTATGCATCGGAGTACTCCTTGTCGAAGCTTCGTCCATACTGACGGACACGATCTTTCTCCTGATCGAGCAGGTCAGGACTGATCCGTCGTTGGCGGGCACTCTCGATGGAATCTGCCCTGGCTAGGAGCTGAGAAAGGGGAGAAGGGCACAGGAAGATCGCAAGCCTTCCGTACCCCTCCCAGTTGCAATGGGTGTAGCTGACTGCTTGATCAACCCATCCGTATCGATCGCTCACGCTGGAGTTTGGAAAGAGGTGCTTGAACTCGACGCCGAACGCAGGGTCAGGGTCGAGCCATGGTTCTGGATCACGAGGCTTCAGCACGGCGTCTATGCGCGTGCGCTCGCCGGTCCAGTACTGGCCAGAGACCTGCTCTTCGACGTGGAACCACTGGTCCATTTTGCTTAGGACAAATGAGGATAGATCCTTCTCGCTGGCGAATGTTCCAGGGGGCGGGGGTAACATCTTCGGTCCGTAGCGCACGCGGCGGACTCTACGCCGGCACCGCGACAAGAGGCCACCCTTGCTGTGCAGTTGCGTTGGCGCCTGGCTTGCAACGCTCGGCGAAGTCGGCTACGGGTGAAAGAGGCATCCGCGAGCCATTGCGGCATCTCTAAGCTGCCGGCCGATCTGCTTTCTCTTTCCCTTGCTGGACACAGCCGTGAAGTCGACAGACGCGTGGTCTGCCTGAGCGCTAGCGGCGGCGTCATCGATCGCTGTGAGGCCGTGAGAGTTTATCTCCCCGACAGATATTCCGAACGTGCCTACCGATTTCATTTGCATGTCCTCGGTCCAGCGGCGATGGGCCTCCTCTGGCCCCACGCGTTCACGCAAAGTCGAAAGCAGATACTTGTCTCGCTCGGATGGAACAAATGCCTCACTTGACGGCGTGTCGACAAGGAACTGGGAAGGGTGGACCTGCCTGAAGAGAGTTTCTTTCAGGTCGGCAATGAGGGGAGATTCTTGATATTCGGTCAATTCATACTCCCGCTCGTGAGGAACTTGACAAGCGCGGTCTCTTCAAATTCCAATTGCTTCTCTTGCAGGTCGTCCGTGACGGTGTTGTCGACGCAGAGAAAAAGTTCATTGTCGTGTTCAATTGCCGCCGTCATCTCCGAATCGCCTCGCCGCCATTCAAGAACAATGGCACCCTCGGCGTTTGGAATTACTGCGACTGGAACACCCAAGCGGGCGATATGTGGCACAAGCCTTCGGACTTTTTCTAGCACTTCCGGTCCTGGTGCCACGCTATCCATGCCAAGCCATCCGACTTCGAGGCCGGCGATATGGTCTAGCCGGGCGAGGATTTCCTTCTCTTCGATTGATCTAAGGAGGGTGATTCTCGCAACACTGACCAATTTCGGATTCTTGGCCAGCGCGTCAGTCGTAACGCCTTCCACGACAACGTCTGGCGCTGTGATTCCGTCAGCTGCCAGGTATTCTTTGGCCTGTCCGGCCAGCTCGGGATGGTCGGGATCTAGGCGACACGTTGAGATTCCCGCCCTCGTCTTGACCCGGAAGCTGAGGCTGGACCCGTCATACTCGACGATCACTCCCTCCACCTGGGCTTGCTCGGGGGTGGGGGCGAGTTCTTCGATTTCTTCCAGGAGTTCGCGTACCGCGTGATCGATTACTGCGCGATGTGTCTCTTTTACGGGGTCGCCCAGGATCATGGTCTCGGAATCGTGAAGACTCGAACCAACGCGTCGGATAGCCTGCATGACGCCCGGCGAAAAATTAATGGACGTCTGCTGCGTCTCTGCGACATTTTGTAGAGTTTCCGTCAGTCTGTCCCGCGCCCGCGCGTAACAGTCAGACCATTCTGACCACTCTTCGTCAGATGCTCTCCTCGAAGGGCGATGAAGTAGCATTCGAGGTCGTGCACTTCCGCTCTCTACGGCAATGAGGCGGAGATCAAAGGATTCGTTGAAGCCGCTGGGTACCCGCTGGCGGTCCGAGTTCCCTTCGAGCCAGATATCCCTTGCGATCTTCAGAATGGCTTCGCGCAAGAAGCCGACCTCGCGTGCTGTCTCGACGGGCATTCCGGGGGCATCAAATCGGTCACCGGTCAGCGACAAGAACGCAAAGTATTCACCTTCGCTGCTCTCCATATCTGAACCCATCCCTCACCGGCGCGTCGAGGCGTCACAAGGTACCAGCGGACACCGACATGCCTGCCTGGTTGGCCTACTCTCTTCCCTCGGCAGAGTGGCCGCAAGCTGGTTGAGCAAGAAACTTGCTGCTGTGCGTTGCAGTCCAGGTCGGTGGAGCGGCTTTGGCCGGTGTCCTGCCCGGTTTGGGGTCGAGCATGATCAGGGGGCCGTACGCTAGTTGGCAACTCGGTCAGGTCTTTGGACCTGACCGCAATGTGATCGAGTGGCCCCCTGGTCTTGCTCGACGCGGGACCCGAACCGGGGAGGTGGGTAAAGCCGTGGAGCCGGCCGCCCCAGCCGCAGTGGGTTTCCCGCCATCTATCCGAGCCGTAGGCGTGCGGACGGCGGCCGGGCTGGAGCGGGGCGGAGACAGGAGCGCAGGCCCGGGCGACGGGCCGCGCGCGCCGCGCCGTGCGCGGCGGGGGTGCCTTGATGAAGTAGGGAAAGTCTTACCGCAGGGCGGCTGGGGTGGTCTGAGGACGATTGGCTTGTAAGCCAAGGCTCGGTCTACGACCCTTTCGGCCGTCGGCTCCGGGTCTGTGTCCCAGAAGATGTAGTCACTGATGTGCGGGCAGCCCAGGGCTCGTTCGAGACCGGGCAACGGCAGGATCCGTTCTGCGTCGCGCCGTTGCGGTGGCAGCGGATGAGGCAGGCGGCCGTGATGGAGAAGGCGGGGGAGGGGTGGGTCGAGACCGGGTACGTGTTCACCACTCGTACCGGGCGGCCGATCGAGCCGCGGAACCTGTACCGGTCCTTCACGCGGGTGGCGAGTACGGCCGGGCTGCGGGTGATCCGGCTGCATGATGCGCGGCACGGGACGGCGACGCTGCTCACCGCCGCTGGCGTCCCGCCCCGCGTCGTGATGGAGATCCTGGGGCACTCGCAGATCGCCGTGACCATGAACGTGTACGCGCACGTGGTGCAGGAGACGCAGAGGGAAGCGGTCGGGCAGATGGACCGGCTGCTCGGGCGGGAACCCCGCCGCTGATGCGGCCGTAATCCGGCGCCGTTGTTGTCAAAAATAGTTGTCAAAGGCCCCCAGCCAAGATCGGCTGGGGGCCTTTTCCCTGGTGGGCGCGGACGGTTTCGAACCGCCGACATCTGCTTTGTAAGAGCAGCGCTCTACCCCTGAGCTACGCACCCGTGGATGAAGGGACAGCCTACATGGGGGGCGGACCCCTGACGCAAACCCGTTCGTGTGGGGGAGAATGGACCGGGCATGGCGGACGCGGTACGGGAGAGGGACAGTGACGGCTACATCCCGGCGGTGGTTCGGTGGGCGGGACGAGAGCCGACGGGCCGAGGCGCAGGCCGCCAAGGATGCGGCCGCGGCCGCCTTCTACGAGCTGGACACCGCTCAGCGGGATCTGCGGATCTCCATGGAGACGATCGCGGCGGCCGACGGGTCGGCGGCGGCGCGGCAGGCGCAGGACGGGTTCGGGGCGCTCGGGCAGCGGATCGACCAGGTGTCGGGTCAGTACATCGAGACCGTGGACCGGTACGACCTGGACCGCCCGGAGCTCGAGGCGGGGGTCGCGGCGCGGGCCCGGGGCGAGCTGGAGCGGGCCCGGGACGAGCTGGGGCGGGTCAAGGGCGAGCTGGACCGGTTCGCGCAGGGGCTGGAGCCGCTGTTGCAGAACGCGGCGAGTCAGTTGGCGCGGGTGGCGCCGGCCAGGGAGCGGGCGAGAGCGGCGCTCCTGGGAGCGAGCGATGCTCTCGACGCGGTGCGGGCGTCCGGGATGAGAGCGGATGATCTGGCGGCCCGGCTGGCCGCGCTCGGCCCCGAGCTGACCAAGCTCAACCAGGGTGCCGCCCAGCACGGCGTGCAGGAGACCGTCCAGCGGGCCGACCGCATCCTGCGGGACGCCGAGACGATCCGGGCCGAGGCCGAGCGGCTGCCCGAGCGGGCCGCCGAGATGGACCGCCGCCTGGTGTCGCTGCGGACCCGCGCCCAGGCCCTGCGCAACCGCGCCGACCGGGTCGACCCGGTGCTCAGCGAACTGCGCCGCCGTTTCAGCGCGGCCTGCTGGCAGGACCTCCAGAAGGTCCCCGAGCAGGCCGACGAGAGCGTGCGCCGGGCCGAGGAGCAGCTGGCGGCGGCCGGCCGGGCCCGGGAGGAGCAGCGCTGGGCCGATGCGACGGCGTCGTTCGCGACGGTACGGGCGCTGCTCGACTCCGTCGACGAGGCGGTGTCGGCCGCCGGCGACCGGCTGCGGGCGCTCTCCGCCGTGGCCGAGGACCCGCAGGAGGAGATCCAGCGGACCCGCTTCGCCATCCGGGACGCACAGCGGCTGGCCATGGAGGGCCGCAGCGTGCCCGATCCCCGGCACGCCCGGCCGCTGGACGAGGCGGTGCTGCGGCTGGAGCGGGCGGTGGCGGCCCTGGACGCCGTGCACCCGGACTACTGGGCCTTCCTCCGCGAGACCGAGGCGGTCCGCGGGGTCGTGGCGGGGGTCGTGGGGGAGATCCGCCGCCAGCGGTGACCCCTTGGCGGGTGCGCCCGCGCCCTGGCGGGCTGCGCCCGCCGACTACGCCCGCCGACTACGCCCGCCGACTACGCCCGCCGGTTGCGCCCGCCCGCTGTGTCCGGTGGCCGCGGGCCCGGTGGCCGCCCGCCCGCGGGTATTCGCCCGGTCAGCAGCCGTCCCGGCGGCAGGCCCGCGGAGTCGCCCTCGTGCCGTGGCAGTGGCCGCCTCCGGCCGTGGTCCTCGTACGCCCCGCGGCCGCGTCCCGCGGTGCCCGCGCCGTCCGTCCCGCGATCGCGGGGGCACCCGGCGCGGGACGGCGTGCGTCCCCGGTGCGGACGCCGGGGCCGGCCAACTCCTTGGCGGTCGCCGCGCTGGGTGTCGTACGCCTGGCGCCGGTCCCGGCCGGCGGTTGTCGTCCGGCGTGCGGCGGCGGATGCTGGAGGGGCGGGGGAGGGTCCGGGTCCGGGGGCCGGCGTAGGAGGTCGTGGTGGCTGCTGGAACGACGCATCGCATCCGCCGGCCGGTCGGCGCGCGGCTGGACGAACACCTGCCCGTCGACCACAAGCTGAGCAGCGTCTACCGGGTCGGGGCCGGCCTCACCGGACTGCTGCTGCTCTGCTTCGGCGTCCTCGGCCTGACGGACCGCATCGGCTTCTTCGACACCGGCGGCGACCGGGTCCTCGGCCTCAACACCAACGGCGCGCTGAGCGTGTTGTCGATCTGCGTCGGGCTGCTGCTCTTCGGTGGCATGGTCGTCGGCGGCAACCTGGCCTCCACCCTCAACATCGTCCTCGGCGTCGGCTTCGTCGCGAGCGGCTTCCTCAACCTCGCCCTGCTCGACACCGGCCTGAACTTCCTCGCCTTCAAGATCCAGAACGTGCTGTTCAGCTTCGTCGTCGGCGTGATGCTGATGTGGTTCGGGATGTACGGGCGGGTCGGCAGCGCCCTGCCGCACGACAACCCGTACTGGCGCGCCCGCCACCCCGAGCAGGCCGCCCGCGAGGACCGGCGGGCCACTCCCGAGATGCGGTCGCTGGCGGGCCGCCGCCTCTGAGCGGCCCCGGCCGCGCGCCGGAGGCCCGCGTCGCCCCCGCCCCCGGCCCCGCCCCCACCCGTACCCCCGGTAGCCGCCGTGCCGGCTGCCCGTACCCCCGGTAGCCCGCTGACCGGGGGTTTTGCTTATTTACTATTACTTGTGCAAATCTTTACCCGTCAGGGGGCGTGTCAGGGAGACAGGAAGTCATGACGTTGACAGACGCCACCGGCGCCGCCTACGCCGGCCGCGGGATCCACCGGACCGCGGTCGAGGGCGTGGCGCGCAAGATCTTCGACGGGACCTACGCCGAGGGTGCGGTCCTGGAGATGCCCGGCCTGATGGACGAGCTCGGCGTGAGCCAGACCGTACTGCGCGAGGCGGTCAAAGTCCTCACCGCCAAGGGGCTGTTGGACGCCCGCCAGAAGCGCGGCACCTTCGTGCGACCGATGGGGGAGTGGAACCTCCTCGACGCCGACGTACTGCGCTGGAAGCTCGAGGCCGACCCGCCCCGCGACTTCTACGCCGACCTGCTCGAACTGCGCCGGTCCGTCGAGCCGGCCGCGGCCTCGCTGGCCGCCGAACGCGCCACCGACGCCGACCTGTCGGCCCTCGAGGACGCCCTCTTCGACATGGCCGTCGCCGGCCGGGACCCGGACCTGCACGCCGAGGCCGACGCGGCCTTCCACTCGGCGCTGCTCGCCGCCTCCCACAACCACTTCTTCCTCCAGATGCGCCGCGTGATCATCCCGCCGCTCATCGAACGCGATCGCAAACTCCATGCCCAGGCCTTCGAGGACCCGGTCGGCATCCACGCGGCCGTGGTCAAGGAGATCCGGAACGAGGACCCGGACGGCGCCTACATGTCGGTCCTGGAACTGCTCGACGTCGCCCAGCGGCACAACCCCTGACGGGGCCGGGCCGGGAGGAGTGGTCATGGAGTTCACCGCTGCCCTGCGGGTGGAGCGGCTGGTCGTCACCGTGCGCGGGAAGGACCCCGAAGCGTCGTTCCGTACGGTGATGACCTTGGTGGAGGAAGGGGTTCCGCTGGTCGAGGTCTCGCTCAGCGGTACCGCGGCGCTGGAGGTCATCGAACGCGCCCGCCGGGCCCTGGGTGAGGAGGCCTGGCTGGGCGCCGGGACGGTGCTCACCGCCGAGGACGCCCAGCGCGCCGCCGACGCGGGGGCCAACCTGCTGGCCACGCCCGGCCTCGGCCGGGGCGTCGCCGAGTCGGTGCGGCAGGGCCTGCCGGTGCTGGCCGGGGTGTCCACGGCGGGCGAGGTGGCCGAGGCCGGCCGGGCCGGGGCGGCGGCGCTGAAGCTGTTCCCGGGCTCGGTGGGTGGGCCCGCCTACCTGCGGGCGCTGCGCGCGCCCTTCCCGGAGCTGGTCTTCGTGCCGGTGGCGGCGGCCGGGGCGGACCCGGCCGGCGCCGCCGAGTACCTGGAGTCGGGCGCCACGGCCGTCAGCGTCGGCGCGCCCCTGGTCGGCGACGCGGCGGACGGCGGGGACCTGCACGAACTGCGGCGGCGCGCCGCGGAGTTCAGGGCCTCGCTGCGGGCGGTGTGCTGACCATGGGCGGGTCGACGACGGTACTGACCTTCGGCACGCCGGAGCTGGCGCTGCGGTTGGCGGGGCTGGGGCACGGGGTGCGGTGGGCCGGGGGGTGCGGGTCCGCCGGTCCTGCTGACGCCTCCGGTACGGGGTGGCCCGGTGGCGGGGGCGCCCGCTGCGGCTGCGCCGGTACCTGCTCCGCGTACGCCGACGGGGGCGGGGTGCTGGCGTACGAGCTGGTGCGGGGCTTCGCCGCGGATCCGCCGGGGCTGCTGCACCTGACGGTGCCCGGCCCCGAGCAGGGGCCCGGGGCGCGGGCGGCGGCCGAGCTGGCCCTGCGGCTGGCGGGGGAGCACTCCGTGCTGGTCTGCCTGGAGGCCGTACGGCGGCCCGACCCCTGGGCCCGGGACGAGACGGCACGGCTGCTGCGCGGCTGGCTGCCGCGGGTGGACGCCCTGGTCACCACGGACGCCGGGCTACGGCTCTGCGCCCCGGGGAGCGCCGATCCGGTGGCCGAGCTGCGGGCGCTGGGCGTGGGCGAGGTCCTGGTGGGCCGGGACGGGCCGGCCGTACGAGGGGACCTGGTGCTGTACGACGACGAGGGGGCGGTGCACCGGGGCGCGGGCGCCCTCTCGGTGCCCGGCTACCTCGCCGCGCTGCTGGCCGGGGCCCCGGCCGCGACCCGGCTGGCCCGTGCGGGCGCCGGCCCGGCCGCCGCGGGACCGGCGGCGGCCTGACAGGCCCCGGGGGAGCCGGCCCGGGACGGCGCCCGGCTCCCCCGGTCCTCCCGTCGCCGCCCGCGTCCGTGCGGGCGGCGGGATACTCGGAGTATGTGCCGCAGTATCAAGACCTTGCGTCCGCCAGCCATCCCCGAGAAGGCCACGGAGGAGGAGATGCACGCCGCCGCCCTGCAGTACGTCCGGAAGGTGTCGGGCTTCCGCGCCCCCGCGGCGCACAACCAGGAGGTGTTCGAGCGGGCCGTCGAGGCGGTCGCCGAGGCCACCCGGGACCTGCTGGAACACCTCGAGGTACGCGGGGCCAGGCCGGCTCCCGCGGAGGCGGCGGCGGGGTAGTCCGGGCGGGACCCCCGGCGGCTCGGGCCCGGCCCGGGGGTGCCGCCGCCGGGGCTCCTCCCCCCGCCCCCAGCGCCTCGAACGCCGGCGGGGCCGGAAGGCGCCGGGGCGCTTCCGGCCCCGCCGGCGTTCGACGGTCGGCAGGGAGGGGCGGGACGGTCAGGCGGTGGGGTTCGTGCTGCCGCGACGGCGGAGGATCCAGACGCCGGTGCCGAGGGCGCCCGCCACCAGGGCGCCGCCCATCGCGATCTGCCCGGGGCTGATCTGTCCCACGCTGCCGCCGAGGCCGCCCCGTGCGGGGCCGGCGGCGACCGTCAGGGGGGCGGTGGTGCTCCGTCCGCCGCACTGGAAGGTGACCGGGTGTGAGCCGGGGGTGATGGTGCGGAAGACGGTGGCGTAGGGCGGGGGATTGCCGGGGGTCAGCGTCACTGTGCCGAAGGCGGTGGAGGTCGCGGTTCCGGTGCTGCTGCCGCAGTTCTCCAAGCGGAGCCTCACTGAGCCACCTGGCGCGACGGAACTGGGCGAGACGGTGCCGGAGGGGTGGCCGGAGCCGTGGTCCCCGTGGTCGTAGCGACCGCCGTCGTCGCTCTCCCAGCGGTCGTCGCGGTCATTGGCCGCCGCGGCCGTGGCCAGGGTGAACGGCAGGGCGGTGACCGCGGTCAGTACGGCGGCGGCCGCGACGCGCTTGAGACGTCGGGTGGGCATGGGAACTCCTCGGGCTCCTCGGGAACGGCGCGGCCAAGCCGTGGAACTGACGCGTGTTCGGTCGCGCGGTGCGTTGCTTGGACGCTAGGAGCCCGCGCCCCGCGGGGCGATCGGGACCGAGTGAACGGGTGAGCAAACTCCGCCGCCCGGGGGAGCCGCCCGGCGTGTCGCGCTGGGCGATGGCGCAGCGGCCCGCACGTCGGTACGGACCCCTAGACCGCCGCCGCGTCCCCCTCCGGCCGCCTCAGCAGGAACGCCGCGAGGGCGCCCGCTGCGAAGAGGGCGACGACGGAGACCGCCGTGCCCAGCCAGGTGGCGCCGAGCCACTGGGTGCCGAAGTAGCCGAGGGCGACGCTGTAGCCGGCCCAGGCCACGCCCGCCAGGGCCGACCAGGGCAGGAACGTCCGGATGCCGCGTTGGGCCGCGCCCGCGGCGAGGGAGACCACCGAGCGGCCCGCCGGGGCGAACCGCGCGACCACCACCAGGGCGCCGCCGCCCTGGCCCAGGGCCCGGCCCAGGCGCTGCTGGGCGCGGCTCAGGCGGCGGGAGCGGGCGATGGCCCGGTCCAGCAGGCCGCCGCGGCTCGCCACCCGGTAGGCGGCCAGGTCGCCCAGGACGGAGGCGGTCGCCGCGCAGAGGAGGAGCACCACGAGGTCCGGTCCGGCCGGCGGCACCGGGGCCCCGGCACCCACCGCCGCCCCCGCGGCCGCGGCCGCCGCGGCGGCGGTGATGACCAGGACGCCGCTGGGCAGGACCGGGAGGAAGACGTCCAGCAGCACGGAGAGCGCCACCAGGGCATAGATCCACGGGCTCGAGGTCAACGACCCCAGACTCTCAAGCAAAACAGGACTCCCCGGCTCCGGTTTCATGATCTTCGGGCGACATGCCGCGATGTCGCGGGGGAGGCGGCAGGAGCGGCTTGACAGCCATACAGCGTACGCGTGGAGTTCGTCCGCCGTACGCGCAGGGCCGCTCGGTGGCCACGTGTCAGCGGCCCGCCACCTGCCCCGGACGGGGCCCCCGGCCCGATCCCCGCCCGCCCGGGCTCAATTCACGGCCGGCCACTCCCGCGAACCTCAGCCGCACCACCCGCACCAGGTACATCACTCATGCCAGACGCCTCGGCCCCATCAGCTACATCAGGCCCATCAGTCACATCAGACGCACCAGAGCCGCCGGGCGTTGCCTCCACCCGGGGCCCGGGCAGATCGGGCAGCGGGGCCGCGTCCAGTCGTCCGGGCAGCCCGGGGAGGTCCGGGTCCGGCGGGGTGAGCAGCCGGTCGAGGACGGTGACCAGGCGCTCCGGCCGCCGGCGCCGGGCCGGCCGGGCCTGGTCCAGCCGCAGCCGGGCCGAGCGGCCGGTCAGGGCCAGGCTCATCAGCTGGTTCCCGAACCAGGGCCCGCCGGTCCGGCGCCAGGTCAGGTGCGGGCGCCCGGTCCGCCCGTGCCGGCTGAGCAGCCGGCCCACCCAGCGGCCGGCCCGCGACCAGCCGAACCGGAATCCCATGTTCACCGCCCCGTGCACCGAGTTGTGCACCGGCGAGCAGGTGAGCTGGAGGACCGCGGACGAGGTGGGCAGCCGGGGCTCCGCCACGTACGCGTGGTGCACGTCCCCCGAGAGCACCAGGACCGTCGCCGGCGCCCTCGGCCCGGTGGCCACCTCCTCCACCAGATCGCTGAGCGCCCTGAAGGAGGCGGGGAAGGCCGCCCAGTGCTCCAGGTCGCTGCGCCGCCGCAGGTCCTCCCCGATCGCGGCCCAGCGCGGGCCGCGCACCCCCGCGCACAGCGCTGCGTCCCAGGTCTCCGCGTCGTGGATCAGCGGCGGCAGCAGCCAGGGCAGCGAGGAGCCGATCAGCAGGTGGTCGTAACTCCCGTGCCCGTCCAGGGCGTTCTGGCGTACCCAGGCCTGCTCGTCGGGGTCGAGCATGGCCCGGGCGCCCTCCGTCAGCACCCGCGCCGCCCGGGTGTCCACCATCAGGAGCCTGGTCCGGCCGAAGTCGCGCCGGTAACTCCAGCGCACCGAGGCCGGGTCGGCGTCCGCGGCCGCCACGAACCGGCGCAGCTCCTCTGTGCCGTCGGCCGCCGCGGTGACGGCCGAGTACACCGGATCCGCGGCCAGTTCGGCGGGGGAGAGGTTGCCCAGGTGCTGGTGGACCCAGTACGCCATGAGCCCGCTCACCACCAGCTCGCCCCACCAGGGCGTGGCCCGCATCTGCGCGACCCAGGCGGCGCTGGTGTTCCAGTCGTCCGACAGGTCGTGGTCGTCGAAGATCATGCAGCTGGGGACGGTGGACAGCAGCCAGCGCACCTCGGGATCGCGCCAGGACTCGCGGTAGAGCCGGGTGAACTCGTCGTAGTCCGCCACCTGCGCGCCGGGTGCCTCGCGCAGGTCGCGGCGGGTGGCCAGCCAGTCGCGGGTCGCCCGCGAGAGCTGGTCGGCGTACACCTGGTCGCCGAGGAGGAGCAGGACGTCGGGGCGGCCGTCGGGGCGGCCGTCGGGGCCGCTCGTCGGTTCGCCGGGGCGGCCGTCGGGACCGCTGACCGGCTCGTCGGGGCCGGCCGCCGCGGAGGTCCCGGGCGCCGGCTCCCCGAGGGCGGCCGCCGCCAGCCGGGAGGCCAGGGCGTCCAGCGCGTCGGGGCCGTGCGGGCCCTTCCCGGCGGCGGGCGGGGCGGCCTGCCGGCAGGAGCCGAAGGTGACCCGGACCGGGGGCGCGGGCCGGCCCGGGACGGTGACGGCCGGCGTGGTGATGGTGCTGGCGGGGAAGGGGCTGTCGGGCAGCGGCCACACCTGCCGGCCCTCGATCAGCACCTCGTAGGAGGTGGTGCTGCCCGGGGTCAGCCCGGTCACCGGTACCAAGGCGTAGTGGTGGCCGGACACGTGGAAGGTGTGGGCGGTGCCGCCCGCGCCGTCGGCGCAGCGCACCTCGACCGTGGCCGGGCGGGCGGACTCGACCCACACCGTGGCCGTGTCGCAGGCCGTCCAGTCGACGTAGCGCAGCAGTGGTCCCAGCACCAGTGCGGTCACGCGGCTCCCCCTCGTCCGTGGCCCCTCGGGACAAGGTACGACGGAGAGGGGGAGCGTGGTTCCCGAACCGGCCGGGAGCGTCGATCAGGTCTGGATCAGCAGCCGTTGAGGGTGTTGACCAGGGCGGTCTTCTCGGCGGAGTCCATGCTCAGGCCCCAGTACTGCTTCACGTCCACCCACATCCGCGCGTAGGTGCAGCGGTAGGAGCTCAGCGACGGCATCCAGTGGGCCGGGTCGGAGTCGCCCTTGGCCTGGTTGACGTTGTCCGTCACGGCTATCAGCTGCGGGCGGGTCAGGTCGTTGGCGAACTGCTGGCGCTTGGCGGTGGTCCAGGAGCTGCTGCCCGAACGCCAGGACTCGGCGAGCGGCACGACGTGGTCGATGTCCAGGTCCGACGCGGCGGTCCAGGTGGCGCCGTCGTAGGCGGAGTACCAGGAGCCGCTGACGGCGGCGCAGCTGGAGTCGGTGACGACGTTCGAACCGTCGCGCTTGAGGACGACCTCACGGGTGTTGCAGGTGCCGGACTGGGTGATCCAGTGCGGGAAGAGGGTGCGGCTGTAGCCGCTGAGGGAGCCCTCGGCCTGCGGGGTGACGGTGGCCAGGTAGGCGCGGGCGGCGGCGGCGCTGATGGGGGCGGGCGGGGCGGCCTGGGCGGCCGGAGCGTTGACGAGGGCGGTGACGGCGAGGGCGGCGGCGGCCGTACAGAGGCTGAGTCGACGCGCGTAGACACCGGGCATGAGGGCTCCTTGAGGCGGGGGTTCTGGCCGACCGGCCCCTTGTGGGGGCCGCAGGTCAGCGTGGCGGCGCGGGGTTGCGTGAGGGTGGGCGCCAGGTAACAGGGTGGCGACATGGGCACGTCACAACAAGGCGGTTAACGGGCCTCTGTTGGCCGGAAGTTGACGCTCTGTCGGGAGGTTTGCCCTGGGGTGGGAGGGTCTGGAGTGCTTCGGGGGGACGCCCTGCGGCCAGACGGCGGGCGGGGCTCCGGACGGTGAGCAGCGCTCTCGTCGGTGGTCGGCGCTCGGCGTGCGGAGCGGCGCTCCGGAGGCGGGTCGGTGCTCCGGGCGTGAGATGGCGCACGCGATGTCCGGTTCAGGACCAAAGTCCCTGCTTGCCGGTGCCGGGGCTCGCGTATCGTGGACCGAGCAGAAGGGGAGTAGCTCTTCGCCGGACCGTCGACATACTGCTGGGCTCGCCCAGCCGGCGCCCGGAGGCAGGCCGCCGTCGGATCACGGCGCGGTCGGCCAGCGAGACCTTCGGCCGCAGTGTTCCGGTACGTACGTCCATCTCCGTACGGGTCGCTGTCGAGCCGAAGCGACCCCGGAAACGGCCTGAACGGCCCGGTCTCTCGGCCCGGCGGCATCCCGCCCCGACCGATTGAGGTTTCACCCCGTGATCAGCTTCAGCATCCTGGCGATCGCCTTCGGCGTTGTCTTCCTCGCCGAGCTCCCCGACAAGACGGCCCTCGCCGGACTCATGCTGGGCACCCGCTACCGCGCCTCCTACGTCTTCGCCGGGGTCGCGGCGGCCTTCGCCGTGCACGTCGCCCTGGCCATCGCGGCCGGCAGCGTGCTCACGCTGCTGCCGCACCGGCTGGTGCAGGCCTTCGTCGGCGTGCTCTTCCTGATCGGCGCGGCCATGCTGCTGCTGAAGAAGGACGACGGCGAGGAGTCCGTCAAGGCGCCCGAGGACCAGTCCTTCTGGAAGGTCTCCGGAGCGGGCTTCATGCTCATCCTGGTCGCGGAGTTCGGCGACCTCACGCAGATCATGACCGCCAACCTCGCCGCCCGGTACGACGACCCGGTCTCGGTCGGCATCGGCGCGGTGCTGGCGCTCTGGGCGGTGGCGGGACTGGGCATCCTCGGCGGCCGCACCTTGATGAAGCGGGTCCCGCTGCGGCTGATCACGAAGATCGCGGCCTGCGTGATGGCCGCCCTGGCGGTCTTCAGCCTGTACGAGGCGATCGCGGGCTGATCACGGCGAAGCGCCGGGCCCCGCGTGAGCGGGACCCGGCGCTTTCGTGTGTACGGGCGCGCCCCCGGGGCGCGCCGGACGCGGCCTCGGTACGGGGCGTACCCCGCAGGGTGCGGCGGAGGTCAGGCCGCGGCGGGGGTGACGGTCAGGCGGATCGCGCCGTCGGGGGTGGCGGTGACGTGGACGGCCGTCAGGTCGGCGGCGTGCACGGTGGGGGTGTGGGCGCCCGCGCGGGGGCCGATGCCGACCACGCGCATGCCGGCCGCCCGGCCGGCTGCGATGCCGGCGGCGGAGTCCTCGAAGACGATGCAGTCGGCCGGGTCCACGCCCAGCTCGGCGGCGCCCTTGATGAAGCCCTCCGGGTGCGGCTTGCTGGCGCTGACCCGCTCGGCGGTGACCCGAACCTGCGGCATCGGCAGCCGCGAGGCGGTCATCCGGGCGGTGGCCAGCGCCTCGTCGGCCGAGGTCACCAGGGCGTGCGGAAGGTCGCCGAGGGCGGCCATGAAGGCGGGGGCGCCGGCGACCGGCACCACGCCGTCGGTGTCGGCCGTCTCCCGGGCGAGCATCACGGCGTTGTCGGCGTGGTTCTGCTCCATCGGGCGGTCCGGCAGCAGGAGCGCCATGGTGGCGTAGCCCTGGCGGCCGTGCACCACCTTCATGGCCTCGTGCGGGTCCAGCCCGTGCCGCTCGGCCCAGTCCCGCCAGCAGCGCTCGACCACCGCGTCCGAGTTGACGATCGTGCCGTCCATGTCCAGCAGGAGGGCCTTGGCGGTCAGGACGACCTGCTCGGCGGGGACGGCTTCGGCTTCGGCGGGGGCCGGCATGACGGGGGCTCCAGAGGTCTGGACGAAGAGAACAAGTGGTTCCGTCCACCGGTCAGGGAGTGCGGACGGAACCACTTTGTTTCTTCACGATACAAAACATGAGGCCGTCTGCGCCACTGCCCCTTCCGTCGCGTACGTCACTCCACGCGGGAGCGGGGGCGGGGGAGGGGGGTCGGGGGCGGGGTGGGGCGACGGAGGGGGTCGGCCCAGGCGCGGGCGCGGCGCCGCCGGGCGGGCTGGCGGGATCAGGGCTCGTGGGTGACGTGTTCCAGGATCCGGCGGGTGGCCGGGCCGTAGACGCCCTCCGGGTCGTCACGGATGCCGACGTCCCGCTGGAACCGGGCGACCGCATCCCCGAGCTTGTGGACGTACTTGCCGTTCAGCGGACCGGAGTAGTACCTGAACTCGGCCAGCCGCTCCTGGAGTTCCAGCACCTCCGCCCCCGAATCGCCAGGGCCCAGCGTGGGGGCGGTGGTCGCGGGCGGGGTGGCGCGGGTGCGGGTCGGGGTCGGCTCCGGGGCGGTGCTCGGGGCCGTCGGGGAGGGCCCGGTGCCGGGGTCACCGGTGGCGGTGGGGGTCGGGGCACCGGTCGCCCCGCCGTCCTGCCGGCTCTCGCCGGCGTCGTCGCCGGTACGGCCCGGTGCGGGCAGTTCCGCGGGGGCGGTCGGGCCGGTGGTGGGGCCCTCGGGGGCGCCGGTGATCGCGGGAGCCGAGAGCTTCGGGTCGGGCAGGGCGCGGTCGCTCGGGCCGTCGTCCCCGAGCAGTCCGGCCGTCAGTACGCCCACGCCGATCACCGCCACCGCCGCCGCACCGACCACCAGGGGCAGCCCCGGCCCCCGCCGCCCCTCGCGCCGCCGGCCGGCCCGCCCGCCGCCGGATATCCCGCCCAGCTCCACCGGCCGCAGCTCGGCCGTCTCCGGGCCCGCCGGATGCCCCGCGTACCCGTATCCCTCCGCCCCCTGCCCCGCGTACCCGTATCCCTCCGCCCCCTGCCCCGCGTAGGCGTGCTCACCGGCAAGCGGCCCGTCGTGGCCGTGGTCCGGGCCGGCCTGTTCGTCGTACGCGACCCCGGGCGCGGGGGTTTCGTACGTCGGCCCCGGGTAGGAGGGGCCGCCCGGCGGGACCGGGGGCAGGAGCGCGGTCGGGGCGTCCCCGGCGGGGGCGCCCGCCCAGGCGGGGTCCTGGGGCTGGACCACTCCCAGGAGGCGGGGTCCGGGCGCCGGGTCCGCCGGGGCCTCGGCGGCGGGCATCGCCAGGTAGGGCCGGATCCGCAGTGGGTGGAAACCGGCGGGCGGGGAGCATGCGCAGCCGCCCTGGGCAGCACTGCAAACCGGACAGCGCTCAGCGCTCACTGATGGATCCCCTCCCAGGCAACTGCCAGCGATTATGCAGATCCGGCGGGATCCGCCCAAGCCGCCCAACAGGCCATAACCGGCCACACGCCCGAGGATGGAGGTTGTGATCGGCCCTGAGGAGGAGTCCATGGCTCAGGAAGTGACGGCCACACCGGTGGATCCCGGTTCCGGCCCGGAGCACGCCGAACGGAACGTGCTCGTGGCCATCGGCGCCCTTTTGCTGGGTCTGCTGATCGCCGCGCTCGACCAGACCATCGTCTCCACCGCGCTGCCGACCATCGTCAGCGACCTCGGCGGTATGGAGCACCTGTCCTGGGTGGTCACCGCCTACATGCTGGCCTCCACGGCGGCCACCCCGCTCTGGGGGAAGCTCGGCGACCAGTACGGCCGCAAGAAGCTCTTCCAGGGCGCGATCGTGCTCTTCCTGATCGGCTCCGCACTGTGCGGCCTGGCCCAGAACATGCCCCAGCTCATCGGCTTCCGCGCCCTCCAGGGCCTGGGCGGCGGCGGGCTGATCGTGCTGTCCATGGCGATCGTCGGCGACATCGTGCCGCCGCGCGAACGCGGCAAGTACCAGGGTCTGTTCGGCGCGGTCTTCGGCGCCACCAGCGTGCTCGGCCCGCTGCTCGGCGGGCTCTTCGTGGACCACCTCAGCTGGCGCTGGGTCTTCTACATCAACCTCCCCATCGGCATCGTCGCCCTGTTGGTCATCGCGGCCGTCCTGCACATCCCGGTGCGCAGCGAACGGCACACCATCGACTACCTCGGCACCTTCCTGATCGCATCGGTCGCCACCTGTCTCGTGCTGGTCGCCTCGCTCGGCGGCAGCTGGGGCTGGACCTCGCCCATGATCATCGGGCTGGCCGTGCTCGGCGTGGTCCTGCTGGTGGCGTTCGTCCTCGTCGAACGACGGGCCGTGGAGCCCGTGCTCCCGCTCAAGCTCTTCGCCATCCGCACCTTCACCCTCTGCTCGGTGATCAGCTTCATCATCGGCTTCGCGATGTTCGGTGCGATGGTCTACCTGCCCACCTTCCTCCAGGTCGTCCAGGGCATCTCGCCCACCATGTCCGGTGTCCACATGCTGCCGATGGTGCTCGGCATGCTCATCTCCTCCACGGCCTCCGGGCAGATCGTCAGCCGGACCGGGCGGTGGAAGGTCTTCCCCATCGCCGGCACGGGTGTCACCGCCGTCGGCCTCCTGCTGCTGCACCAGCTGGAACGCACCAGCTCCACCTGGGAGATGAGCCTCTACTTCTTCGTCTTCGGCTTCGGGCTCGGCCTGGTCATGCAGGTGTTGGTACTGGTGGTGCAGAACTCCGTCAGCTACGCCGACCTCGGCGTCGCCACCTCGGGCGCGACCTTCTTCCGCTCCATCGGCGCCTCCTTCGGCGTGGCCATCTTCGGCACCGTCTTCACCAACCGCCTCGACGACAAGCTCAGCAAGGCTCTGGCCGGCCAACAGCTGCCGCCCGGCGCCGGGGCCGCGCAGCTGGAGGCCGACCCCCGGTCCATCGGCCTGCTGCCACCCGCCCTGCGCCCGACGGCCCTGGACGCCTACGCCAGCTCGATCACCGACGTCTTCCTCTATGCCGTGCCGGTCGTGCTGCTGGCCTTCCTCGTCGCGTGGTTCCTCAAGGAGGACAAGCTGCGCGCCTCCGTCACCGCCCCCGACGTCAGCGAGACGCTGGCCTCCAACCCCGTCCAGCGCTCCTCCCACGACGAGGTGGCCCGCGCGCTGTCCGTGCTGGGCACGCGCGAGGGACGCAAGCACATCTACGAGAAGATCACCGTGAAAGCGGGCTTCGACCTGCTGCCCGCCAGCAGCTGGATGCTGCTGCGGATGAAGAAGTACGGGTCCGTGGAGCCCGCGGTACTCGCCGAACGCACCGCCGTGCCGCTGCACGCGATCACGGAGGGTGCCCGGCAGGTGGAGGAGCGCGGGCTGGCCGCGCGCGAGGGACTGGATCTGGTGCTCACCGACCAGGGGCGGGCGGCGGCCGTGCGGCTGGCCGCCGCCCGGCAGGAGTCGCTGGCGGAGCTGCTGGGCGACTGGTGGGGCCCGGACCGGCCCACCGACCTGGTCAAGCTGGTCGAAGAGCTCAACCACGAGCTGTGCGGATCGGACGCCGAGGAGCCCTACGACACCCTGCCCCGCCGGGACCACGCGGCCCACTGACCGGCGGCGCCGTCAGACGAGCTTCTTCTCGAACCAGTGCTGGGCGTACGGGCCGGAGTTGTACGCGGGTATCTCGGCGTAGCCGTGCCGCGTATAGAGGGCTCGGGCCTCCACCAGGTCCGAGCGCGTGTCCAGGCGTATGCGCTCCGCGCCCATGCCCCGGGCGGCGTCCTCGACGGCCGCGAGCAGGGCCGCGCCGCCGCCCGTGCCGCGCAGCGCCGGGCGGACGTACACCCGCGTCAGCTCGGCCGTACGGTCGTCGAGCCGCCGGATGCCGGCGCAGGCGGCCGGGCTGTCGCCGTACCGGCCGACGAAGAACTCGCCGGTGGGCGGGAGCAGGTCGGTGGCCGGGTCCTCGGCGAGGCCCTGGTCGATCTCGGCTTCGGTGGCCTCCCGCTCCCAGTACCGGCCGGCCACTTCGGCGAAGTAGTCGCGGCGCAGCGCGATCGCGTCGGCGGTGGTGAAGGACTCGGGGACGACCGTCCACCGCGAAGGTGCCGTCCCCGTCCCTGTCTGTACATCGCTGTTCGTGTTCATGCGGCCATGATGGCCGCATCCCGCCGACTGCCCGCGTGGATTATCCACAGCCACGGGCGGATGATAGGACAAAGCCGATCAAGCGATTGAAGGGTGTGAACCGCCATGTCGGAGCATCCGGACGCGGCCCTCGTGCGCCGCGGCTACCAGGCCTTCTCCACGGGGGACATGGACTCCCTCGCCGCGATCATGACCGCGGACGTCATCCACCACGTGCCCGGCAACAGCCTCTTCTCGGGCCACCACAAGGGCCGGGAGGCGGTCCTCGACCTCTACCGCGGGCTCGGCACGGAGACCGACGGGACCATCCAGGTCCAGGTCGAGTCCGTCCTCGCGGACGGCCGCGGGCACGTCATGTCCTTCCACACCCTGCGGGCGGACCGCGGGGACCGGGGCATCGAGATCCGCGAGGGGCTGTTCTTCACGATCGTCGGCGGCAAGATCACCGACATCGACCAGTGCACGGAGGACATCGACGAGGAGGATGCGTTTTGGGGGCCGGCGGCGTGACGAGGTGAGTGCCGCGGGCGCCGGGCGCCGGGCGCCGGGCGCCGGGCGCCGGGCGCCGGGCCATAGGGGAGGACGGTGGTCGGTCGGGAGGTGCGGGTCCCCGCGCCGCTTGACGGGGGCGGCCTGCAGGCCCTGCGGCAGGCCCACCCCTGGGACGAGCGGCTTCGCCGTGGCCCTCCGGGCCATCCCAGGCCCGGGCCTGCCTCCGGACCAGCCTGCCACCCCCGTCAAGCGGCGCTCCCCACACATCCCGACCG
>NZ_JBFBGK010000063.1:0-48723 GCF_040684615.1 Streptomyces sp. NPDC089919 | reverse complement strand
CTTCCCGAAACCGGTGGGCGCCGCCCCCGGAGCCCCCGCGCCTCAAACGCCGGCGAGGCTGGTACGGGGGACGGCGGGGCTACGCCCCGACCCCCGCACCGCCGCTCCGCGACGGTCGCCTCAATCGCCGGCGAGGCTGGTAGGCGTACAGCGGGGCTCCGCCCCAGGAGCCCCGCCCCGCCCCCCTCAAGCCCCCGGCAAGCGGCGCCCCCCGCTTCCCGCCGCCACCGGCAGGCCGGGTACCCCCCGGGCGCCCGGGCCGACCACGGACGCACGGGCCGCCGGGGCGAAGGAGGTCAGGGCCACGCCGGTCACGAGGAGGACGGCCGCGGCCCAGCGCGGGCCGCTGATCTGCTCGTCCAGGAAGAGGGCGGCGGCGGTCATGCCGAAGGCCGGGACCAGGAGGGAGAAGGGGGCCACCGACGAGGCCGGGTAGCGCCGCAGCAGGTAGCCCCAGGCGCCGAAGCCGAAGACCGTGGACACCCACGCGACGTAGCCGAGGACGCCCAGCCCGCTCCAGTCCAGGCCCCGCAGCGCGGCCAGGTCCTCCTCGGGGCCCTCCAGCAGCAGGGACAGGACCAGCAGCGGGAGCACCGGGACGGTGCACACCCACACCATGAAGTTGAGGGCGTCCTTCGGGGCCGCCTTGCGGGTCAGTACGTTCGACACGCCCCAGCAGGCCGCGGCCGCGACCACCAGCAGGAAGGCCGGCAGCGGCCCCGACGCGCCCTGGTCGACCCCGGCCACCACGATCCCGGCCAGCGCGACCGCCATCCCGGCCAGCCGCAGCCGGCCCGGCCGCTCCCCCAGTGCGAAGGCGGCGAAGACGGCGGTGAAGACCGCCTGGACCTGGAGCACCAGGGAGGACAGCCCGGCCGGCATGCCGTGCGCCATGCCGGTGAAGAGCAGGCCGAACTTGGCGACCCCCAGGGCCAGTCCGACCCCGATGATCCACTTCCAGCCCACCACCGGCCGCCCCACCAGGAACACCGCCGGCAGCGCCGCGACCAGGAAGCGCAGGGCGGACAGCAGCAGCGGCGGGAAGTGGCCGAGACCGATCTCGATGACGACGAAATTGACGCCCCACACGGCGGCGACGAGCACGGCCAGGGCGATGTGTACGGGACGCATGATCCGAGCATCGATCCCCCGACCGTGAAGCACCAGCACGGATTGCTTCACCTTCGGATGAAGCATTGCTGAATCCACCGCGCTGCCTATGCTGGACCCATGCTCGATCTGGCCCGGCTGCGCGCCCTGCACGCCGTCTCCGTCCACGGCTCGGTCGCCGCCGCCGCGGCGGCCCTGGGCTACACCCCCTCGGCCGTCTCCCAGCAGATCACCAAGCTGGAGCGGGAGACCCGGACCACCCTGCTCGAACGCCGCGGCCGGGGCGTGGCGCTCACCGACGAGGCCCGGCACCTGGCCGCCGCCGCACAGGAGCTGCTGGCGATCGTGGAGCGGACCGAGACCACCCTGGAGGAGCGCCGCGGGCAGCCCTGCGGCCGGCTGACCGTCGCCGCCTTCGCCTCGGCCGCCCGGGGCCTGCTGCCCGGCGTCCTGGCCGACCTGGCGGTCCGTCATCCCGGGCTGGACGTACGGCTGTCGGAGGTGGACCCGCACCTGTCGGTGGACCTGGTGGCCCGGGGGGTCACCGACCTGGCCGTGGCGCACGACTGGGACATCGCCCCGCTGCCCGCCCCCGAGGGAGTCGAGCAGGCACCGATCGGCGAGGACCGCTGCGACCTCCTGGTGCACCGGGACCACCCCTTCGCCGGCCGGGCGCAGGTGCGCCGCCCGGAGCTGGCCGGCCAGCGGTGGATCTGCCAGCCGCCCGGCCGGGTGTGCCACGACTGGCTGATGCGCACCCTGCGCACCGCCGGGCACGAGCCGGAGATCGCGCACGTCGCCGAGGAGAACCACACGATCGTGGCGCTGGTCGCGGCCGGCCTCGGGATCGCGGTGGTCCCCCGGCTCGGTACCGGCGCACTCCCGGCGCAGGTGACCGCCGTCCCCCTCGAACCGGCCCCGGTCCGCCGGCTGTACGCCCTGTGGCGCACCGGCGCGGCCCGCCGGCCCGCGATCACCGAGACCGTCGCCACCCTGCGCGCCCACTGGCCGCCCCCGGCCTGAGCCCGCCGACGGCCCACGCGCCCCGCGGCCCGCGTGTCCCGGCGGTCCGGCCCCGGGGCCGCAGTAGCGTGCCGGGATGGTGTACCGAGCCTCCCGTCGCACCCTGCTCGCCGCGGCCGCGCTGGCCGCCGTCACGCCCGGGGCCGCCACGGCCGCCGCCGCGCCGGACCGGCCGGACCTCCCGGCGCCCTGGCTGCGCCGTCTGGTCGGCCGGATGGACCTGGCCGAGAAGGTCGGGCAGCTCTTCGTCACCCGCGTCTTCGGCCACTCCGCCACCGCGCCCGACGAGGCGGACGCGGCGGCCAACCTGGCCGCCTTCGGCGTGCGCACCGCCGCCGAGCTGGTCGAGCGGTACCGGGTGGGCGGGGTCGTCTACTTCGGCTGGGCGCACAACGTCCGCTCCCCCGCGCAGGTCGCCGACCTCTCCGACGGCCTCCAGCGGGCCGCCCTCGCGCTGCCCGTGCCGGTGCCGCTGCTGGTCTCCGTCGACCAGGAGCACGGCGCGGTGGCCCGGATCGGCCGGCCGGCGGCCCTCTTCCCGGGCGCGATGGCGCTCGGCGCGGGCGCGCTGGGTTCGGGCTCGGTGGACCGGGCCCGCGAGGCCGCCCTGCTCGCGGGCCGGGAGCTGGCCGCGCTCGGCATCGGCCAGGACTACGCGCCGGTCGCGGACGTGAACGTCAACCCGGCCAACCCGGTGATCGGCGTCCGGTCCTTCGGGTCCGACCCGCAGGCGGTGGCCGCCCTGGTCGCCGCCCAGGTGCGGGGCTACCGGGCGGCCGGGATCGCCGCCACCGCCAAGCACTTCCCGGGCCACGGCGACACCGAGACCGACAGCCACGTCGGACTGCCCGTGATGCGGCACTCCCGCGAGGAGTGGGAACGGCTGGACGAGCCGCCCTTCCGCGCGGCCGTGGCGGCGGGCGTGGACGCCGTCATGACCGCGCACATCGTCTTCCCCGCGCTGGACCCGTCGGGCGACCCGGCGACCCTGTCGCGGCCGATCGTGACCGGCATCCTGCGCGAACGCCTGGGCTTCGGGGGCGTGGTGGTCACCGACGCCCTGGACATGGCGGGGGTGCGCCAGAAGTACGGGAACGACCGGGTGCCGGTGCTGGCCCTGAAGGCCGGCTGCGACCAGCTGCTCAACGCCCCCGACCTGGAGCTGGCGCAGCGCAGCGTGGTGGCGGCGGTGCGCGGCGGGGAGCTGTCGGAGGAGCGGATCGAGGAATCGGTCCTGCGGATCCTGGAACTGAAGCGGCGGCGGGGCCTGTTCGAGGACCCGTACGTCGATCCCGGCCGGGTGCCGGCGGCGGTGGGCACCGCCGCACACCTGGCGGCGGCCGACGCGATCGCGGCCGGCACCACCACCCTGCTGGCCAACCCGCGGGGTCTGCTGCCGCTGTCCCCGGAGCGCACGCCCCGGCTGCTGGTCACCGGCGCGGACCCGCTGTCGCCCTCCGGCACCACCGGCCCGACAACCGGCGTGCTCGCCCAGGAGCTGACCGCGCTGGGCTTCACCGCGACCGCGCTGCCCACCGGCCTGGAGCCGGACGCGGCGGCCGTGGCGGGGGCCGTGGCGGCCGCCCGGCGGGCGGCCGCGGTCGTGGTGTGCACGTACAACGTGACCGGTGCCGGGGGTCCGCAGCGCACGCTCGTGCAGGCGTTGGTGGACACCGGCGTCCCGGTGGTCGCGCTGGCGGTGCGCAACCCGTACGACGTGGCCGCGCTGCCGGAGTGCGCCGCCAGCCTGGCCTCGTACGCCTGGACGGACGTGGAACTGCGCGCCGCGGCGCGGGTGCTGGCCGGCGAGGTGCGGCCGGCCGGCCGCCTCCCGGTGCCGGTGCCGGGCCGCTACCCGCTCGGGCACGGGCTCACGTACTCCTGAGCGCACGACCGTGCCCCGCCCGCCCGGGAGGGCGGACGGGGCACGGGTACGACGGGACCTGCGGCGGTGTTACGGGCGCAGGGCCGAGACCCGCTCGAGGTCGCGGCGGTCCAGCTTGGCGTCCGGCTTCGCCAGCGGGCGGGCCTTGGCCGCGTCCGCCTGGACGGCGGCCGGGGCGACGCCGCCCCACTGGAGGATCCGGGCGGTGGCCAGGGCCTTCTCGGCGTCCTTCAGCTTGGCGACGTTCGCGCCGTGGTTGGCGCCCGGGGCGACCATCACGAAGCTGTCGCGGGAGCCGTAGCCGAGGTGGAAGGGCTCCGCACCCCACGGGTCGTTCTGCCCGTACACGAAGAGCATGTGGCGGGCGTTGTGGCGGACCCACTGGTCCACGTCGTGCATCGCCTTCGGCTGGAAGGCCATGGGGATGCTCGCCGGGACGAAGTTGCGCGGCGGCTGGTAGCCGTACCGGCTCAGCTTGCCGAGCCAGGGCTGCTTGATGTCCGGGGAGCCGAGCTGGGTGCCCGCCTGGTAGTAGTACGGGGTGTACGTCTCCAGGCCCTGGTCGGCGTAGGCCGAGAAGCCGGAGATCGTGTCGATCGAGTCCCAGATCTGCTGGTCGGTCGCGGTCTTGGCGTCCGGGATCGTGGCGCAGTCGGCGAGCAGGCTGTACTGCCAGAAGGCCCACACGTAGTCGAGCACGACGGCCTCGTAGGCCTTGTCGAGGGTGCCGACGGTGGTGAAGGTGTAGCCGTTCTCGGCGGCGTACGCGGCGTACTTGGCCTCGAGCGCGTCACGGCGCACCAGCGCCTCGCGCTGCACGCCCTCCAGCTTGGTGCGGCACTCCTTGGTGCCGACCTTCTGGAAGAAGCGGTCGTAGGCCGAGTCCTCCTTGTTGATGACGTCGTTGGGCGCCACGTACGCGACCACGCCGTCCATGTCGCGCGGGTAGAAGCGCTCGTAGTAGGTGGCGGTCATGCCGCCCTTGCTGCCGCCGGTGGCGATCCAGTTCTTGGAGTAGAGCGGCTTCAGCGCCTTGTAGATGGCGTGCTGGTCGCTGGCGGCCTGCCAGATGTCCAGCTTCGACCAGTCGGCGGGAGCGGGCCGCGACGGGGTGAAGAAACGGTACTCCAGAGAGATCTGGTTGCCGTCGACGATGGTCGTCGGCTCCGCCCGGCGCGGGCTGGTGTTGACGTTGTAGCCCGAGGTGTAGAAGACGGTCGGGCGCGAGGTGTCCTTGTGGAGCAGGGTGAAGCGCTGCTCGAAGGTGCCCTTCCACGGCTTCCGGTGGTCGACCGGCTGCTTGAAGTTCAGTACGAAGAAGCGGTAACCGTCGTACGGCTTCTCCTCGATGAGGCTGATCCCCGGGATCGCGAGGATCCGGTCCTTGATGTCTGTGCCGTTCCCCGGCCCGGCGGCGGTGGCCGCCCCGGCCGTGGCGCCGGCCGCCGTCATGGTGCCGATCAGCACCACGAGCGACAGCAGCCATCTGAGCGCCTTGCGCATGCACCCTCCCCTGAGTTCACTGCGGACGCCGTGAACCTAGCGGGGTCAACGCGGTGCTGACCAGCCCCGGTCGGGACGGATCAGCACAAGATCCAGCCCGACTCGACGGATCCGGCGCCCACGGCACCCTTCACATAGACACACCGGGTGAGCGCGTACACGGTGACGGGCCCGGCCAGCCGGGTGAACCTGCCGCTGTCCCGCACGGGCACCCCGCCGCGCGGCTGGATGCTCACCGACATCTGCTGCCGGCCGCCCGGGCGCTTGGGGATCGTCACCGCGCAGGCGTGGGTGCGGGTCTTGTAGACCTGGACGGTGCCGGTGCTGAAGGGCAGGGACTTCATCAGCCGGCCCGCGCAGCCGGAGGCCGCGTGGGCGGCCGGCACGCCGACCCCGCCGAGCAGCAGCGCGGCGCCGGCCAGCGCGACGCCCGCGCTCCTGGCCGCCCCCCGGCGGCCCCCTCCCCAGGAAGCAAACACCCTCGACCCCTCACCGTCCGAACGCCAGTACCTACCTCGGACGCGCGGGGGCACGGCTTGGTTGCATCCCGCACCGGGGTGGCGGAGAAACGCTCCTGCGCCCACCGCCTCCCGCGGTCAGGCCGCGGCGCGCTCGTCCTGGCCGATGAAGGTCCGCCACAGCCGGGCGTACCGGCCGTCCAGGGCCAGCAGCTCGGCGTGGGTGCCGTCCTCGACGACCCGGCCGCGGTCCATCACGACCACCCGGTCCGCGCGGGCGGCGGTGGTCAGCCGGTGCGCGACCACCAGGGTGGTGCGGCGGCCGGCCAGCCGGTCGGTGGCCTGGTTGACCAGCGCCTCGGTCGCCAGGTCCAGGGCGGCGGTGGCCTCGTCGAGCAGCAGGACGTCCGGGTCCACCAGCTCGGCCCGGGCCAGCGCGATCAGCTGGCGCTGACCGGCCGAGAGGTTCCGGCCGCGCTCGGCGACCGGGTGCAGGTACCCGCCGTCCAGGGTGGCGATCATGTCGTGGGCGCCCACCGCCCGGGCGGCGGCCTCCACCTCGGCGTCGCTCGCGTCCGCCCGGCCGTAGGCGATGGCGTCCCGGACCGTGCCGGCGAAGAGGTACGACTCCTGCGGGACCACGCCCAGCCGGTGCCGGTAGCCGGTGAGGTCCAGCTCGCGCAGGTCGGTGCCGTCGGCGGTGACCCGGCCGCCGGTCGGGTCGTAGAACCGCGCGACCAGCTTCACCAGGGTGGACTTGCCGGCGCCGGTCTCGCCGACGAAGGCGACCGTCTGGCCCGCCGGTATCCGCAGGTCGATGCCGGCCAGCGCCTCGCCCTTGCGGTCGGCCTCCTCGGGCGTGCCGTACGCGAAGTGCACGTCCTCGAAGGCGATCTCGCCGCGCAGGGCGCCGACCTCGCGGGGCCGCTCCGGCTGCGGGGTGCGGGTGGGCTCGCGCAGCAGCTCCTGGATGCGGCCCAGCGAGACGGTGGCCTGCTGGTAGCCGTCGAAGACCTGGGAGAGCTGCTGGACGGGGGCGAAGAAGAGGTCGATGTAGAGCAGGTAGGCGACCAGCGCGCCGGTGGTGAGGGTGCCGGCGTCGACCCGGCCGGCGCCCACGATCAGCACGGCCGCCGAGGCCAGCGAGGAGAGCAGCTGGACGAAGGGGAAGTACACGGATATCAGCCACTGGCCGCGCACCCGGGCCTCGCGGTAATCGTCGCTGCGGGCGGCGAACCGCTCGGCGCCGGCCCGCTCGCGGCGGAAGGCCTGCACGATCCGCAGCCCGGAGACGGACTCCTGGAGGTCGGCGTTGACCACCGAGACGCGGTCGCGGGCCAGCTCGTACGCCTTCACGGAGCGGCGGCGGAAGACGATGGTGCCGATCACCAGCAGCGGCAGGGTGGCGAAGACGATCAGGGCCAGCTCGACGTCGAGGACGAGCAGGGCGACGAGGATGCCGAAGAAGGTCAGCACCGAGACCACGGCCGTCACCAGGCCGGTCTGCAGGAAGGTGCTGAGCGCGTCCACGTCCGTGGTCATCCGGGTCATGATCCGGCCGGTCAGCTCGCGCTCGTAGTAGTCCAGGCCGAGCCGCTGGAGCTGCGCGAAGATCTTGACGCGCAGGCTGTAGAGCACCCGCTCGCCGGTCCGGCCGGTCATCCGGGTCTCGGCGACCTGGGCCGCCCACTGGGCCAGTACGACGACCAGCGCGAGGCCGGCCGCCACCCAGACGGCGCCCAGCGCGAGCCGGGAGACGCCCTCGTCGATGCCGTGCCGGATCAGCACCGGCAGCAGCAGGCCGGCGACGGCGTCCACCGCGACCAGACCGAGGCTGACCGCCAGCGGGGCCCAGAAGCCGCGCAGCAGCCGGCGCAGGCCGTAGCTGTCCTCGGGCGCCGCGGCCCGGGCCTCGTCCACGTCGGGGGTGTCGGTGGCCGGCGGCAGCGCGGCCACCTGGGCCAGCAGCTCGGGGGTGGCGGGCATGCCGGCCACCGCGGAGCCCATGCTGTGCGGCGGGCCGGCCGGGGAGCCGGCGGGAGCCGCACCCGCGGCGGGGGCGGCCGCGGGGGTCTCCTCCTCCGCGCGCCGCCACAGCTCGGGGGTGACGGCGTCGGCGACCCGGCGCTTGGCGCTGACCGGCTCGGCGTCGATCTCCGCCTCGGCCTCCAGGTCCAGCTCGAGCTCCAGCTCGGCCAGGGTGGCGGCCTCGGCCGTGTCCAGCCCGGCCGCGGCCTGGCCGGCCGGGTCCGGGGAGCCGCCGGCCAGGGCCTCCGGGTCGGTCAGCAGCCGCCGGTACAGCTCCGAGCGGCGCTCCAGCTCGGCGTGGGTGCCGATGTCCGAGAGCCGGCCGCGGTCCAGGACGGCGATCCGGTCGGCCAGCGCCAGGGTGGAGCGGCGGTGGGCGATCAGGAGGGTGGTCCGGCCGGCCATGACCGAGCGGAGCGCTTCGTGGATCTCGTGCTCGATGCGGGCGTCCACCGCGGAGGTGGCGTCGTCCAGGAGCAGCAGCCGGGGGTCGGTGAGGATGGCGCGGGCCAGGGCGAGGCGCTGGCGCTGCCCGCCGGAGAGGGTCAGGCCGTGCTCGCCGACCTTGGTGTCGTACCCGTCGGGCAGGGCCTCGATGAAGCCCTCGGCCTGGGCGGCCCGGGCGGCGGCGCGGATCTCCTCGTCGGTGGCCTCCGGGTGGCCGTACGCCAGGTTGGCGCGGACGGTGTCGGAGAAGAGGAAGCTGTCCTCCGGGACCAGGCCGATGGCGGCGCGCAGGGAGTCCTGGGTCAGCTCGCGGACGTCGTGGCCGCCGACCCGGACGGTGCCGTCGGTGACGTCGTAGAAGCGGGGCAGCAGCAGCGAGACGGTGGACTTGCCGCTGCCGGAGGCGCCGACCACGGCGACGGTCTCGCCGGGGGCGATGGTCAGGCTGAGGCCGTCGAGGACCGGGCGGGCCGGGTCGTAGCCGAAGGAGACCTTGTCGAACTCGACGGTGGCGGGGGCGTCGGCGGGCAGCTCGGTCGTGCCGTCCTCGATCACCGGCTCGGTGTCGATCAGCTCGAGGACCCGCTCGACGCCGGCCCGGGCCTGCTGGCCGACGGTCAGGACCATGGCGAGCATCCGGACCGGGCCGACCAGCTGGGCGAGGTAGGTGGAGAAGGCGACGAAGGTGCCGAGGGTGACCTGGCCGCGGGTGGCCATCCAGCCGCCGAGGGCCAGCATCGCCACCTGGCCGAGGGCGGGGACCGCCTGGAGGGCCGGGTTGTAGCGGGAGCTGAGCCGGATGGTGCGCAGCCGGCCGGCGAAGAGCCGGCGGCCGGTCTCGCGGAGCTTGTCGGTCTCCTGCTCCTCCTGGCCGAAGCCCTTGACGACCCGGACGCCGGTGACGGCCCCGTCGACCACGGAGGCGACGGCGGCGGCCTGGCCCTGGGCCCACCAGGTGGCGGGGAAGAGCTTGGCGCGGCTGCGCTTGGCTATGAACCACAGGGCGGGGGCGATGGCCAGGGCGATCAGGGTGAGCAGCGGCGAGAGCCACAGCATGATGCCGAGGGACATGCCGAAGAGGAGGAAGTTCCCGATGGTCATCGGGAGCATGAAGAGCAGGCCCTGGATCAGCTGGAGGTCGCTGGTGGCGCGGCCGACGACCTGACCGGTGGAGAGCTCGTCCTGCCGGCGGCCGTCGAGCCGGGCGATGGTGTCGTACATCTCGGTGCGCAGGTCGTGCTGGACGTCGAGGGCCAGCCGGCCGCCGTAGTACCGGCGTATGTAGGTCAGGACGTACCCGACGAGGGCGGCGGCGACCAGCGCGGCGGCCCAGGGGGTCATGGACTTGCTCTGCCCGACGATGACGTCGTCGATGATCACCTTGGTGATCAGGGGGACGACGGCCATCAGGGCCATGCCCGTCAGCGAGGAGCCGAGGGACAGGAGGACGTTGCGGCGGTAGCGCCAGGTGTAGCCGGCGAGCCGGCGGGCCCAGCCGCGCGCGGGACCGCTTCCGGCCGCCGCGTCCCCCGCCACCGTGCTGTGCTGTGCTGGTCCGGCTGTCTCTGCCGCCGCCACGTGGAGCCTCCCCGTATCGTCCTGTCCTGCCGGACAGCCCAACACGTGGAGCTGCGGATTTCATCCCGCCGCAACAAACCACCGGTCGCACGAGGGCGCACTCCGGGGGCGCACGACCACCCCCCTTGCGCGTCTCCGCCCCACCCCGACCACCCCCCGAGCGACGCGTTCAAGCCACACCGTCACTACGCCGCACGGGTGCGGTCCCGCTGCCCGGCCGGGCCCCTACCTGTACGCCCCGCCGCGGGCGGTCGGGATGTGTGGGGTAGCCGCTTGACGGGTCGTGGCAGGCTGGTCCGGCGGCGGACCCGGGCCTGGGATCGCCGCAGGCGACGGCGAAGCCGCGAAGTCCCAGGGTTGGTCCTGCCGCAGGGCCCGCAGGCCACGACCCGTCAAGCGGCGCGGGGCCCCGCACATCCCGACCGCCCGCCCCGAAGCCCCCCCCCCGGGGAGGACCCCCCTCACCCCAGATGCGTGGCCGCGAACATCCGCAGCCGCACCGGCAGGACCACCACCGACGGCCCCGGCGTCGCCAGGGACTTGGCCAGGTCGGTGGCCAGGTCGTCCGGGGTGGTGGTGACCGCCGGGACGCCGAAGGCGGCGGCGAGGGCGGTGAAGTCGGGGCGGACCAGTTCGGTGGCCTCGGTGGCGCCGTACTCCTGGTCCATGTACTCGCGCAGGATGCCGTACCCGCCGTCGTCCACGATCAGCCAGGTGACGTCCAGCCCGTGCTGCCTGGCCGTGGCCAGCTCGGCGAGCGAGTACATCGCCCCGCCGTCGCCGGAGACGGCCAGCACCGGGGTCCCCGGCTCGGCCGCGGCGGCGCCCAGCGCGGCCGGGAAGGCGTAGCCCAGGCCGCCGGCGCCCTGGGCCGAGTGCATCGTGTTGGGGTGCCGGGCGTCGAAGGCGGACCAGGCCCAGTACGACAGGATCGTCATGTCCCAGAAGGACGGCGACCGGTCCGGCAGCGCCTGCCGCACCGCCCCCAGCACCGCCAGCTCGGCCCCGAGGTCCTGCTCCGCCAGCCGGACCCCGATCTCGCCCAGCACCATCCGCACCCGCTCCGGCGCCCACGGGTCCGGTCGCTCGCCGACCGTCTCCAGCAGGGCCATCAGGGCCAGCCGGGCATCGGCGTGGATGCCGAGGGCGGGGTGGTTGGACTCCAGCTTGCCGAGGTCGGCCTCGATCTGGATCACCCGGCCGCCCGGGAAGAAGGTGTGGTAGTTCGAGGACAGCTCGCCCAGCCCGGAGCCGACCACCAGCAGGACGTCCGCGTCCTCCAGGAAGTCGGTCATGTGCCGGTCCTCCAGCCACGACTGGAGCGAGAGCGGGTGGGTCCAGGGGAAGGCGCCCTTGCCGCCGAAGGTGGTGACCACCGGTGCGTTGATCCGCTCGGCGAGCTGCCGGAGCTTCTTCGCGGCGTCGGCCCGCACCACCCCGCCGCCCGCGATGATCACCGGCCGGCTCGCGGTCTCCAGCCAGTGCGCGGCCAGCGCGGTCAGCTCCGGCCGCGGGGCCAGCTCGGGCGGGCTCGGGTCCACGCCGGTGACCTCGGGGAGCACCGTCTCGGCGGCCAGCACGTCGGCCGGCACCTCCACCCAGACCGGTCCGGGCGGGGCGGTCAGCGCCGACTCCCAGGCCGCCGCGACCGCGGAGGGGATCTGCGAGGCGGTCCGGGCCACGTGCACCGACTTGACCACGTCGCGGAAGGAGGCCTGCTGGTCGCGCAGCTCGTGCAGGTGGCCGCGCCGGCCGCCGCCGAGCCCGGCCGCGGGCACCTGCGAGGAGATGGCCACCACCGGCGCCGAGGCCGCGGCGGCCTCCTGGAGCGCGGCGAGCGAGGTCAGCGCGCCGGGTCCGGTGGACAGCAGCAGCGGCGCCGCCTCACCGGTGATCCGGCCGTACGCGTCGGCGGCGAAGCCCGCGTTGTTCTCCATGCGCAGCGCGATCAGCCGCAGCCCGGAGCGCCGGACCGCGTCGAAGAGGGGCAGCGCGTGCTGCCCCGGGAGCCCGAAGACGGTGGTCGCCCCGAGCCCCTGGAGCGTTTCCACGACCAGGTCCCCGCCGGTCCGGCCGGGCGGCGGCGACAGGGCCGCCGCCGTCTGGGCCTCGGTGGGACGGAGTACCAGGTCGTGGTCGTGCGTCACGCGCGTGTCAGCCCTTCGGGTTCGCCGTCGCCGCCACGCTGCGCCTAACGGCCCTGTCGGCCCGCGGCGATCTGACGGCTCATGATCGTCGTCAGCTCGTACGCGGTGTGCGAGGCGGCGACGGAGGTGATCTCGGCGTGATCGTACGCCGGGGCGACCTCGACGACGTCCGCCGAGACCAGGTTGCAGGAGGAGAGCCCCCGGATGATCTCCAGCAGTTCGCGGGAGGTCATGCCGCCCGCCTCGGGCGTGCCGGTGCCGGGCGCGTGGGCCGGGTCGAGCACGTCGATGTCGATGGAGATGTACAGCGGGCGGTCGCCGATGCGCTGGCGCAGCTGGTCGGCGACCTCGTCCGCGCCGCGGCGGTAGACGTCGGCGGAGGTCACGATGCCGAAGCCCATCTTGGCGTCGTCGTCGAGGTCCTGCTTGCCGTACAGCGGGCCGCGGGTGCCGACGTGGGACAGCGCCTCGGTGTCGAGGATGCCCTCCTCCACCGCGCGGCGGAACGGCGTGCCGTGGGTGTACTCGGCGCCGAAGTACGTGTCCCAGGTGTCGAGGTGGGCGTCGAAGTGGAGCAGCGCGACCGGGCCGTGCTTCTTGGCGACCGAGCGCAGCAGCGGCAGCGCGATGGTGTGGTCGCCACCGAGGGTCATCAGGCGGGAACCGTTGCCCAGCAGCTCGTCGGCGGCGGCCTCGACCGTCTCGACGGCCTCGTTGATGTTGAAGGGGTTCACCGCGATGTCACCGGCGTCGGCGACCTGCGCGAGGGCGAACGGCGAGGCGTCCTGGGCCGGGTTGTACGGGCGCAGCAGGCGGGAGGCCTCGCGGATGGCGTTGCCGCCGAAGCGGGCGCCGGGGCGGTAGGAGACGCCGGAGTCGAAGGGCACGCCGACCACGGCGACGTCGGCGGAGCCGACCTCGTCCAGCCGGGGCAGCCGCGCGAAGGTCGCGGGACCGGCGTACCGCGGGATCCGGGAGGAGTCGACGGGGCCGCGGGGCGTCTGCTCGGTGCTCATGAGGGGGTGCCCTTCTGTGTCATACCGCCCGGGTGGGGTGCCGCCCCGGGTCTCTTTCGAGGGTAGGTGGCCCTCGCGTGCGGACGAAGTGTACGTTTCCTCCACCTACCGTCGCCGATATGTACGGACCCTCCATGCCGAAGCCGTCCGATCCCCTCGAACCGCCCTCCGCTCCGGCCTCCGCCGAGCCCGTCCCTAGCGGGGCCGCGGGCGGGCGGGGGTCGGTGGGCCCGGCCGGCGCCGGCGCGGCCGGTGCGGGGCCCGGGGCTCCGGTCGGGCCCGGGCCGGAGAGCGCACCCGTGGCGCTGGAGGCGTTGCTGGCGGACCAGGGGCTCGGGCTGCGCCGGGCGGGCGGCGGGGCCGAGGTCCCGGTGTACGGGGTGCACGCCTCGGAGATGGCCGACCCCTCGCCCTACCTCCTGGGCGGGGAGCTGTTGCTGACCGCGGGCCAGGAGCTGGGGCCCGGGGCGTACGAGGGGTACGTCGAACGGCTGGTCGCGGCCGGGGTGGCAGCGCTCGGTTTCGGCGTGGCGCCGGTGCACGCGGAGGTACCGCAGGACCTGGTGCGGGCCTGCGACCGGCTGGGCCTGGCGTTGGTGGAGGTACCGCCCGGCACCCCCTTCAGCGCCGTGGCCCGGACGGTCTGGCGGCTGATGGCCGCGGCCCGCACGCGCGAGCTGCGGCGGGTCACCGAGGCGCAGCAGGCCCTGGCTGCCGCGGCCACCCGCCCGGACCCGCTCCCCGCGGTCCTGGCCCGACTCGCCGCCACCCTGGGCGGCTGGGCGGCGGTCCTCCCACCGCCCGCGGCGCCGGAGGCCGCGCCCCCGCTCCATTCCGCCGGGCCGACGCCCGCCGCCCCCGCGGCGGCCGCGCTGGCGGGGCTGGCGCGGCGGGTGGCCGCCGGCGGGGCGGCCTCCGCCGCGGAGACGGTGGCCGGCACGCACCTGGCCGTGTACGCCCTCGGCACCCCGGGCGGGGCCGGCGGCGGACCGCTGCTGTGCACGGCCACGCCCCGCCGGCTGCCCGGGGACCACACGATCGCCGGGGTGGCCGCGGTGCTCCTCACCCTGCTGACCGGCCGCCGGGCCGGGGGCGGCGGCGAGGGGGCCGCGCTCCTGCGGCTCCTGCTCGGCGGCGACCCGGCGGACGCCCTCGGCGGCGGCAGCTGGACCGTGGTCCACGCCCGCGGCAGCGGCGACCCCGCCGAGCTCGCCGCGGCGCTGGGCACCACCTTGTACGCGGCCGAGGGCCCGTCCGTACGGCTGCTCACCGACCACCCGACGACCCCCCGGCCGGGCTGGCGGCTGGGCCTGAGCGCCCCGGTGGACCTCGGCCCGCCCCGCACGCCCGGTCCGGGCACCCCGGCGGCACCCGAGCCGGCCGGCACCTCCACGGCGTCCGGTCCCGGCGCGCCCCCCGCGGACCTGGCCGTGGCCGACGCCCAGGCCGCCCGGGCCCTGGAGCGGGCCGAGGCGGCCCGGGCGCCGCTGGCCCGGCACGCCGATGCGGGGCTGGCCGGCCTGGTCGGGGCGGCCGAGGCCGGGGCGTACGCGGCCGCCCTTCTCGCCCCGCTCCCGCCCGCGCTGCGCGCGACCCTGCGCTCCTGGCTGGCCCACCACGGCAGCTGGGACCGCACCGCCGCCGCGCTCGGGATCCACCGCAACACCGTCCGCCAGCGGATCGCGAAGGCCGCGGCCCTCCTGGACCGCGAGCTGGACGACCCGGACACCCGAATGGACCTGTGGTTCGCCCTGGGCGCGGCGGAGCGGACCGGCCGGCCCCGCCGCCCCGGCGGCGGCCGGTCGCGCCTCGAGCGGGGCTTCGGGTATGGCGTGAAACCGTCGTGGGGAGGACCGGGCGGGGATGTGACGCAGCCGCTCCGCGCGCCTCTGGACAGCCCCGGTGACTGCCCGGTAACTTAATAAGCTGAGCAAGCGCTTAGCCAAGGCGGCGGACCGCCGCGACGGATGGGAGGCGGCCGTGCGCCGTACGGTATTCAACGAGGACCACGAGGCGTTCCGGGAGACCATCCGGGCCTTCATCGAGGCCGAGGTCGTCCCCGTCTACGACGACTGGTTCGCGGCCGGACAGGCGCCGCGCGACTTCTACTACAAGCTCGGCGAGCTGGGCGTCTTCGGGATCAACGTCCCCGAGGAGTTCGGCGGCGCGGGCCTGGACACCCACAAGTTCGAGGCCGTCCTGTACGAGGAGACCTCCCGCGCGGGCGTCAACTTCGGCGGCTCCGGCGTGCACGTCCTGCTCGCCCTGCCGTACATCAAGATGCTCGCCACCGACGAGCAGAAGAAGCGCTTCCTGCCGAAGTTCGTCTCCGGCGAGGAGATGTGGGCGCTCGCGATGACCGAGCCGGGCACCGGCTCCGACGTCGCCGGCATGAAGACCACCGCCAAGCTCTCCGAGGACGGCACGCACTACGTCCTCAACGGCTCCAAGACCTTCATCACCGGTGGCGTGCACGCCGACCGCGTGATCGTCTGCGCCCGCACCTCCGCCCCGAGCGAGGACGACCGCCGCTTCGGCATCTCCCTCTTCGCGGTGGACACCAAGTCCGAGGGCTACTCCATCGGCCGCAAGCTCGACAAGCTCGGCCTGAAGACCTCCGACACCGCCGAGCTGGCCTTCGTCGACGTCAAGGTCCCGGTCGAGGACCTGATGGGCGAGGAGGGCAAGGGCTTCTACTACCTGGGCCACAACCTCGCCTCCGAGCGCTGGGGCATCGCCTTCGGCGCGTACGCCCAGGCCGCCGCGGCCGTCCGGTTCGCCCAGCAGTACGTCACGGACCGCACGGTCTTCGGCAAGCCGGTGGCCCACTTCCAGAACACCAAGTTCGAGCTGGCCGCCTGCCAGGCCGAGGTGGACGCCGCCCAGGCCGTGGCCGACCGCGCCCTGGAGGCCCTGGACGCGGGCGAGCTGACCCCGGCCGAGGCCGCCTCCGCCAAGCTCTTCTGCACCGAGGTCGCGCACCGCGTGATCGACCGCTGCCTCCAGCTGCACGGCGGCTACGGCTACATGAACGAGTACCCGATCGCCCGCCTGTACGCCGACAACCGCGTCAACCGCATCTACGGCGGCACCAGCGAGATCATGAAGTCGATCATCGCCAAGTCGATGGGCCTGTAACCCTCTTGGCCGAGTCCGAAGCCGCCGCGTCCGCACCGGACGCGGCGCTGGCCGACCTCCTCGACCTGCTCGACCTGGAGCAGATCGAGGAGAACATCTTCCGCGGCACCAGCCGGACGTCCCTGGTGCCGCGGGTGTTCGGCGGCCAGGTAGCCGCACAGGCCCTGGTGGCCGCGGGCCGCACGGTCCCCGGCGACCGGCTGCCGCACTCGCTGCACTCGTACTTCCTGCGCACCGGCGACTCCGGCGCGCCCATCGTGTACTCCGTGGACCGGATCCGCGACGGGCGGTCCTTCACCACCCGCCGGGTGGTCGCGGTGCAGCACGGGCAGCCGATCTTCCACCTCTCCGCGTCCTTCCAGACGTACGAGGAGGGGCTGGAGCACCAGAGCCCGATGCCCCCGGCGCCCGACCCCGAGTCGCTGCCGACGGCCGCCGAGGCGCTGCCGCGCTACCGCGACACCTTCCGCGACCCGGGCACCGTCGAGCGGCTGCTCGAGGCGCGCGGCGCGGTGGACCTGCGGTACGCGACCACCCCGCCCTGGGGTTCGGTCGGGCAGCCCACCGAACCGCGCTCGCAGGTGTGGTTCAAGACCCGCGGCAAGCTCGTGGACGATCCCCTGCTGCACATCTGCCTGGCCACGTACGTCTCCGACATGACGCTGCTGGACGCGGTGCTGCTCGCGCACGGCCGCGGCGGCTGGGCGGTGGGCGACGTGGTCGGCGCCTCGCTGGACCACGCGATGTGGTTCCACCGGCCGTTCCGCGCCGACGAATGGCTGCTGTACGACCAGGAGTCCCCCTCGGCCCACGGCGGCCGCGGCCTGGGCCAGGCCCGCATCTACACCCAGGACGGCCGCCTGGCCATCACCGTCATCCAGGAGGGCGTGGTCCGGGTCCCCCGGGCCTGACCGCCGCGCCCGGCCGGCCTCGGTCCGGCCGGGTCGCGGACGCCGTCACACCAGGCCCGCCGCGTCCAGGAGGTAGGCGGTCATCGGGTCGTAGTAGCGCGGGTCGCGGACGTGGTCGTCGAGGGGGACGACCACGTCGAGCGTGCCCTCGGCCTCGCCGAGGAAGAGCGCCGGGTCGTTGCAGTCCGCGTACCCGACCGCGTCGAGCCCGCGCTGGCCCGCGCAGCCGGCCCAGCCGTGGTCGGCGACGACCAGGTCGGGCGCCGGCCGGCCGGCCGCGGCCAGCCCGTCCAGGATCGCCGCCATCGGCGCCGGCGAGTGCGTGTGCCACAGGGTCGCGCCCCGCTCCAGCACGGCGACGTCGGCGAACTGCCACACCTGGCCCTCGTCGGCGGTCAGCCCCGCCGGGATCACCACGATCTCGCAGCCGGCCGCCCGCAGCGCGGCCGCCGTGGCCCGGTGGACGTCCAGGAGGCCACCCGGGTGACCGGTGGCCAGCAGGACGGCCTGCCGGTCCACGGCCGCCTTGCGCAGCCGGGCCGCCATCCGCTCCAGGCCGTCGACGGTCAGCTCGGGGTCGATGGTGTCCTGGCCGGCCCGGTGGGACGGGTCGTCGACCACGCCGCACCGCTCGGCCATCACGGCCAGCACGTCCTGCTCGTCGCTCCAGCGGTCCCCGAGCTCCAGGCCCAGCCAGTAGTGGCGGTCGCCGTTGGCGAGCTTGCGGTAGTGGCTGAGGTTGTTCTCGCGCGGAGTGGCCACCTGTCCGGCGATCCGGGTGCGGACGAGATGGTCGACGAGTTCGGCGCGGCTGGGTGTCCCCGTGGATATCGGCATGAGGATCATTCTGCCGCCGCGGGCCGGACCACGGGCGCTCCGTCCCGCTCCCCGGACACCTCGTCCGCCCCGTGCGTCAGCCCGTGCGCCTCACTCCCCCAACGCCGCGAACGCCCCGTACGCCAGCCGCCGCAGCAGCGACTCCGTCGCCTCCCGGCCCAGCGGGCCCAGGTGCGGGGTGGAGTTCAGCAGGCCGAAGACGGCGTGCACGGCGACCCGCACCTCGGCCTCCGGCACCTGCGGGTGCAGGGCGCGCACCGCGGCCACCCACAGCTCGACGTACTGCCTCTGGAGCTGGCGGACCAGCTTGCGGTCGGCCTCGCGCAGCCGGTCGAGCTCGCGGTCGTGCAGGGTGATCAGCGGCCGGTCGTCCAGGGCGAAGTCGACGTGCCCGTCGATCAGCGAGGACAGCAGCGCCGCCGGGTCGCCGTCCGCCTCGGCCACGCGGTAGCGGCCGCCGGTCAGCAGCCGCTCGCTGATGCCGACCAGCAGCTCGGCGAGCATCGCGTCCTTGCCGGCGAAGTGCCGGTAGAGGCCGGGCCCGCTGATGCCGACCGCGGCGCCTATCTCGTCCACGCCCACGCCGTGGAAGCCGCGCTCGGCGAAGAGTCGAGCGGCCTCTTTGAGGATCTGCTCACGACGGCTCGGGGCGGCGGCTTTGGTGCTCATGGGAATTCATTCTAGACAGCGCGGTTAGCGCTCGTTAACCTCTAGGAAACGCGTTAACGCTCATTAACCGAGCAAGGGAGCTCGAGGGATGCAGCAGGCACCAGTGCTGGCGAGCGCCGCCGATCCGGCGTCCGAGGCCTGGCGGGCCAATGAGTCGGCCCACCAGGAGCTCACCGACGGCCTGCGGGCCCGGCTCTCCGCGGCCCGGGAGGGCGGCGGCGAGAAGGCCCGCGCCAAGCACACCGCGCGCGGCAAGCTGCTGCCCCGCGACCGGGTGGACACCCTCCTCGACCCGGGTTCCCCCTTCCTGGAGCTGGCCCCGCTGGCCGCCGAGGGCATGTACGGCGGCGCCGCACCGGCCGCCGGCGTGATCGCCGGCATCGGCCGGGTCAGCGGCCGCGAGTGCGTGATCGTGGCCAACGACGCCACCGTCAAGGGCGGCACCTACTACCCCATGACGGTCAAGAAGCACCTGCGCGCCCAGGAGGTGGCCCTGGAGAACCACCTCCCCTGCCTCTACCTGGTCGACTCCGGCGGCGCCTTCCTGCCGATGCAGGACGAGGTCTTCCCGGACCGCGAGCACTTCGGCCGGATCTTCTACAACCAGGCCCGGATGTCCGGCGCCGGCATCCCGCAGATCGCCGCGGTGCTCGGCTCCTGCACGGCCGGCGGAGCGTACGTCCCGGCCATGAGCGACGAGGCCGTCATCGTCCGCAACCAGGGCACGATCTTCCTGGGCGGCCCGCCGCTGGTGAAGGCCGCCACCGGCGAGGTGGTCACGGCCGAGGAGCTGGGCGGCGGCGAGGTCCACTCCCGGGTCTCCGGAGTCACCGACCACCTCGCGGAGGACGACGCGCACGCCCTGCGGATCGTCCGCAACATCGTCGCCACCCTGCCCGAGCGCGGGCCGCTGCCCTGGGAGGTGACCGCCCCCGAGGAGCCCAAGGTCGACCCGGCGGGGCTGTACGGCGCGGTGCCGGTGGACTCCCGCACCCCGTACGACGCCCGCGAGGTGATCGCCCGGATCGTGGACGGCTCCCGCTTCCAGGAGTTCAAGTCCGAGTACGGCCAGACGCTGGTCACCGGCTTCGCCCGGATCCACGGCCACCCCGTCGGCATCGTCGCCAACAACGGCATCCTGTTCTCCGAGTCCGCCCAGAAGGGCGCCCACTTCATCGAGCTGTGCGACCAGCGCGGCATCCCGCTGCTGTTCCTCCAGAACATCTCCGGCTTCATGGTCGGCCGGGACTACGAAGCCGGCGGCATCGCCAAGCACGGCGCCAAGATGGTGACCGCGGTGGCCTGTGCCCGGGTCCCCAAGCTGACGGTCGTGGTGGGCGGTTCCTACGGCGCCGGCAACTACTCGATGTGCGGCCGGGCGTACTCCCCGCGCTTCCTGTGGATGTGGCCCAACGCCAAGATCTCCGTGATGGGCGGCGAGCAGGCCGCGTCCGTGCTGGCCACCGTCAAGCGCGACCAGCTGGAGGCCCGCGGCGAGTACTGGTCCCGGGACGAGGAGGACGCCTTCAAGGACCCGGTGCGCGCCCAGTACGACGAGCAGGGCAACGCCTACTACGCCACCGCCCGGCTGTGGGACGACGGCGTGATCGACCCGATGGAGACCCGGCAGGTGCTGGGCCTCGCGCTGACCGCCTGTGCCAACGCCCCGCTGGGTGAGCCCGGCTTCGGCATCTTCCGGATGTGAGGACGATGTTCAACTCTGTTCTGGTCGCCAACCGCGGTGAGATCGCGGTCCGCGTCATCCGCACCCTGCGGGAGCTCGGCATCCGGTCGGTCGCGGTCTTCAGCGACGCGGACGCCGACGCCCGGCACGTCCGCGAGGCGGACACCGCGGTGCGGATCGGCCCGGCCGCCGCGGCCGAGAGCTACCTGTCGGTGCCCAAGCTGATCGACGCGGCCCGGCGCACCGGCGCGCAGGCGGTCCACCCCGGGTACGGCTTCCTCGCGGAGAACGCCGCCTTCGCGGCGGCCTGCGCGGAGGCCGGGCTGGCCTTCATCGGCCCCCCGGCGGCAGCGATCTCGCTGATGGGCGACAAGATCCGCGCCAAGGAGACCGCCAAGGCCGCCGGGGTGCCGGTGGTCCCGGGCTCCTCGGGCAGCGGGCTGACCGACGCCGAACTGACCGCGGCCGCCGAGGAGATCGGCATGCCGGTGCTGCTGAAGCCCTCGGCGGGCGGCGGCGGCAAGGGCATGCGGCTGGTGCGCGACGCCGCCCTGCTGGGCGAGGAGATCGCGGCCGCCCGCCGCGAGGCCCGGTCCTCCTTCGGCGACGACACGCTGCTGGTGGAGCGGTGGATCGACCGGCCCCGGCACATCGAGATCCAGGTCCTGGCCGACTCCCACGGAAACGTCGTGCACCTCGGCGAGCGCGAGTGCTCGCTGCAGCGCCGCCACCAGAAGGTGGTGGAGGAGGCCCCCTCGGTGCTGCTGACCGAGGAGATTCGTTCCGCCATGGGCGAGGCGGCGGTCTCCGCGGCGCGTTCCTGCGGGTACGTGGGCGCGGGCACGGTCGAGTTCATCGTGCCGGGCGGGGACCCGTCCTCGTACTACTTCATGGAGATGAACACCCGCCTCCAGGTCGAGCACCCGGTCACGGAGCTGGTGACGGGCCTGGACCTGGTCGAGCAGCAGCTGCGGGTGGCCGCCGGCGGGGCCCTTCCGCTGACCCAGGCGGAGGTCCGGCTGACCGGGCACGCCATCGAGGCGCGGGTCTGCGCGGAGGACCCGGCGCGCGGCTTCCTGCCCTCGGGCGGGCGGGTGCTGGGCCTGTCCGAGCCGTCCTCCTCCTCTCCCGCCGCCGTCGTCCGGTCCGACTCGGGCCTGACGGCCGGCGTGGACGTCGGCAGTACGTACGACCCGATGCTGTCCAAGGTCATCGCCTGGGGCCCGGACCGGGCGGCGGCCATCCGCTCGCTGCGGTCCGCCCTCGCCGAGACGGTCATCCTGGGCGTCCCGACCAACGTCGGCTTCCTGCGCCGCCTCCTCGACCACCCCTCGGTGGTCTCCGGCGACATGGACACGGGCCTGGTCGAGCGCGACCTCCCGGACCTCCTCCCGGAGGGCGTACCCGCCGAGGTGTACGCGGCTGCGGCCCTGCTGGCCGCCGCGCCCGCCCCCGCCGCGGGCGGCTGGGTCGACCCGTTCTCCTCCGCCAACGGCTGGCGCCTGGGCGGCACCCCCGCCTGGACCGTCCACCCCTTCCGCATCCCCGGCCAGGACCCGGTGGCAGTCCGCACCCGCACGGCGGGCGCGGGCGTCGACGTCCTGCTGCCAGGGGCGGACGGGCCCGCGACGGCCCGTACGGTCAGCCTCGGTGCGGACCGGCTGACGGTCGAACTGGACGGCGTCACGCACCACTTCCGGTACGCCGCCTCCCCGGAGGGGACCTGGCTCGGCCGGGACGGCGACACCTGGCACGTCATCTCCCACGACCCGGTCGAGGCGAGCCTGACCGGCCGGGGCCACGCCGGCGCCGACACCCTCGCCGCCCCGATGCCCGGCACCGTCACCGTCGTCAAGGTCGCGGTGGGCGACACGGTCGCCGCGGGCCAGAGCCTGCTGGTCGTCGAGGCGATGAAGATGGAGCACGTCATCTCCGCCCCGCACGCCGGCACCGTCACCGAACTGGACGTCACCCCCGGGGCCACCGTCGCGATGGACCAGGTCCTCGCCGTGGTCACCCCCGACGCGGACGCGGAGGAGACGGCATGAGCGCCCCGGGCCTGCCCATGACCGTGCCGGCCGCCGGCCTGCCCGCCCGGGTCCGGATCCACGAGGTCGGGGCCCGCGACGGCCTGCAGAACGAGAAGGCCACGGTCCCGACCGAGGTGAAGGCCGAGTTCATCCAGCGGCTGGCCGCCGCCGGCCTGACCACCGTCGAGGCGACCAGCTTCGTGCACCCCAAGTGGGTCCCGCAGCTCGCGGACGCCGAGGACCTCTACCCCCGGCTCGCCGGGCTCGGCGTCGACCTGCCGGTCCTGGTGCCCAACGAGCGCGGCCTGGACCGCGCCCGGGAGCTGGGCGCCACCCGCATCGCGGTCTTCGGCTCGGCCACCGAGACCTTCGCCCAGCGCAACCTCAACCGCTCGGTCGCCGAGTCCCTGGCCATGTTCGAGCCGGTGGTGGCCCGGGCCAAGGCCGACGGGATGCACGTCCGCGGGTACCTGTCGATGTGCTTCGGCGACCCCTGGGAGGGGGCCGTACCGGTCCCGCAGGTGGTGCGGGTCGCCAAGGCACTGCTCGACCTCGGCTGCGACGAGCTGAGCCTGGGCGACACCATCGGCGTGGCCACCCCCGGCCACGTCGCGGGCCTGCTGGGCGAGCTGAACGCCACCGGCGTGCCGACCGACCGGATCGGCGTGCACTTCCACGACACCTACGGCCAGGCGCTGGCGAACACCCTGGCCGCCCTGCAGCACGGCGTCACCACCGTCGACGCCTCGGCGGGCGGCCTCGGCGGCTGCCCGTACGCCAAGAGCGCCACCGGCAACCTGGCCACCGAGGACCTGGTGTGGATGCTCGACGGCCTCGGCGTCGAGACCGGCGTCGACCTGGCCGCCCTCACCGCCACGAGCGTGTGGATGGCCGACCGGCTGGGCCGGCCCAGCCCCTCCCGCACCGTCCGCGCCCTCTCCCACAAGGAGTAAGACAGACATGCCCCTCGACCACCGGCTCACCCCCGAGCACGAGGAACTCCGCCGCACCGTCGAGGAGTTCGCCCACGACGTGGTGGCCCCCAAGATCGGCGACCTCTACGAGCGCCACGAGTTCCCCTACGAGATCGTCCGCGAGATGGGCCGGATGGGCCTGTTCGGCCTGCCGTTCCCGGAGGAGTACGGCGGCATGGGCGGGGACTACCTCGCCCTGGGCATCGCCCTGGAGGAGCTGGCCCGGGTCGACTCCTCGGTGGCGATCACCCTGGAGGCCGGGGTCTCGCTCGGCGCCATGCCGATCTACCTCTTCGGCACCGAGGAGCAGAAGCAGCAGTGGCTGCCGAAGCTGTGCTCCGGCGAGGTGCTGGGCGCCTTCGGCCTGACCGAGCCCGGCGCCGGCAGCGACGCCGGCGGCACCCGCACCACCGCCGTCAAGGACGGCGACCAGTGGGTCATCAACGGCTCCAAGTGCTTCATCACCAACTCGGGCACCGACATCACCGGCCTGGTCACGGTCACCGCCGTCACCGGCCGCAAGGCGGACGGCCGGCCGGAGATCTCCTCGATCATCGTGCCCTCGGGCACCCCCGGCTTCACCGTCGCCGCCCCCTACTCCAAGGTCGGCTGGAACTCCTCGGACACCCGCGAGCTGTCCTTCGACGACGTCCGGGTCCCGCTGGCCAACCTGGTCGGCGCGGAGGGGCGCGGCTACGCCCAGTTCCTGCGGATCCTGGACGAGGGCCGGATCGCCATCTCGGCGCTGGCCACCGGCCTGGCCCAGGGCTGCGTGGACGAGTCGGTCAAGTACGCCAAGGAGCGGCACGCCTTCGGCAAGGCCATCGGCGACAACCAGGCGATCCAGTTCAAGCTGGCCGACATGGAGATGCGCGCCCACATGGCGCGGATCGGCTGGCGGGACGCGGCCTCCCGGCTGGTGGCGGGCGAGCCCTTCAAGAAGGAGGCGGCGATCGCCAAGCTGTACTCCTCCACGGTCGCGGTGGACAACGCCCGTGACGCCACCCAGATCCACGGCGGGTACGGCTTCATGAACGAGTACCCGGTGGCCCGGATGTGGCGCGACTCGAAGATCCTGGAGATCGGCGAGGGCACCAGCGAGGTGCAGCGGATGCTGATCGCCCGCGAACTGGGCTTCGCCTCCTAGTCGTTCGCCCCGCAGTCCGAGACCCGACCCGGAGCCCCCGCGAGCCCTTCGCGGGGGCTCCGGCGCGTCCGGGCGGCGGCGCGACGGGGCGAGGTGAGGACCCCCTTACCGCGAACGGATGAGGTTAGGCTAACCTACGTTCCAAATGGCCCCGAGGCCACCCGAAACGCGCACGAAAGCGGACACCCATGCCCCAGTCCCGACCCTCCCGCCTCTCCCGCCGCGGCGTCCTCGCCGCCGGCACCGCACTCTGCCTGGGCGCCGTCCTGGTCGGTTGCGGTTCCGACTCGGGCGACAAGGACAAGGGAACGGACGCGGGTGCCGCCAAGACCGCCGCGGGCCCCTGGAGCTTCAAGGACGACCTGGGCAAGACCCTGACCGCGAAGTCCACCCCGAAGAACGTCGTGGCCTTCACCGGCACCGCCGCCGCACTCTGGGACTACGGCGTCCACGTCAAGGCGGTCTTCGGCCCCACCAAGACCAAGGACGGCAAGCCGGACGTCCAGGCCGGTTCGATGGACATCTCGAAGGTGGAGATCCTCGGCAACGTCTACGACGAGTTCAACGTCGAGAAGTACGCGGCCCTGGAGCCCGACCTGCTGGCCACCAACACCTGGGACGGCACGTACTGGTACGTCCCGGCCGCCTCCAAGGACAAGATCCTCGGGCTGGCCCCCGCCGCCGCCATCGCCGCGGGCGGCAACGTCACCATGGACAAGGCCCTGGCCCGCACCGCGGAACTGGCCACGTCGCTGGGCGCCGACATGAACGCCAAGGCGACCGTGGCCGCCAAGACCCGCTTCGAGGCCGCCTCCGCCAAGCTCCGCGCCGCCACCAAGGCCAACCCCGGCATCAAGGTGCTGGTCGGCTCCGGCTCCCCCGACCTCTTCTACGTCTCCACCCCGGACACCGCGGCCGACCTCAAGTACTTCAAGAGCCTGGGCGTCGACTTCGTCACCCCGCAGAAGCTGGACCAGGGCGGCTTCTTCGAGAGCCTGAGCTGGGAGAACGCCGGCAAGTACCCGGCCGACGTGATCATGCTCGACAACCGCACCGGCACCCTGCAGCCCTCGGACCTCAAGGCCAAGCCGACCTGGGCCGGGCTGCCCGCGGTCAAGGCGAACCAGGTCGTGCCGCGCGTGGCCGAGCCCATCTACTCGTACGACAAGTGCGCGCAGCTGCTCGAGGACCTGGCCAAGTCCATCCAGAGCGCCAAGAAGACCGGCTGACCGCACCGCACCGGCCGGGCCGTCCGCGGCGGCCCGGCACCGAACTCCCCGGGGGGACCCACCGCATGACCGCCACCGAGCCCGAGGCACCGGCCGAGGTACCGGCCGCCCAGCACTTCGGCTTCTTCGCCCTGGAAGTGCTGCGCACCCGCCGGATCGGCCACTCGTTCCTGCGCGTCACCTTCGGCGGCGAGTCGCTGTCCGGGTTCCGCTCCGGGGGCTACGACCAGAGCCTGTCGCTCTTCCTGCCGCCGGCCGGGGTCGAGCACGCCGAGCTGCCCGCCACCGGCGAGGACACCTGGTTCGCGGCCTGGCGCGGGATGCCGGACGAGAGCCGCCCGGTGATGCGCTCGTACACGGTGCGCGAGCAGCGCCGCACCGCCGAGGGCGCCGAAGCGGACGAGCTGGACATCGACTTCGTGCTGCACGGCGAGTCCTCCCCGGCCTCCCACTGGGCGGGCCGTGCGGTGGCCGGCAGCCGGATCATGGCGATCGGCCCGCGGGTGGCGCAGAACAAGTCGGTCCGCTTCCAGCCGGAGGCGGCCGAGGGCGGCCTCCTGCTGATGTACGCGGACGAGACCGCCCTGCCGGCGGCCTTCTCGATCCTGGAGCGGCTGCCCGAGGCGGCCCGCGTCCGGGCCTTCTTCGAGGTCCCGCACGCGGAGGACCGGCTGGTCCCGCTGACCCCGGCCGAGGCCCACCTCACCTGGATCGTCCGCGACGAGGCCGGCCCCGGCCGCACCGAGCGGGTGGTGGCCGCGGTCCGCGCCGCCGAGCTGACCGGCCCGGGCGATCCGGGTACCGGCGCCCCCGAGGGCACGTACGCCTGGCTGGCCGGCGAGGCCGGCACGGTCCGCGCGGTGCGCCGGCACGTCGTCCAGGAGCGCTCGGTGGACCGCCGCGCGGTGCGCTTCACCGGCTACTGGCGCCTCGGCGCCAGCGAGGAGCAGCTCCTCGCCGAGGCGTACGCCGGCCAGGCCCCCGACGAGGAGCCCGACGCGGCGCTGTAGGGCCTGTCTTCCGGATCATGCCTGGCCCGAGACGCCTGGCACCGGCTCCCCGCACGCGGCGAGCCCCCCGAACCGCTGGCCGGTACGTCCGAACGGCCCTGACCCCGGCCAGCACCCGAAGCGGGCGCACCCTCCCCGAAACCCGGCCCCTCGGGGGGTGCGCCCGCTTCCTCTCGTCTCCGGGACGTCGCCGGTCAGCCGGTCGGAGGTGTCCCGGGACGTCCCTGGGATCCCGGGACCCCCGGAACACGGTCGGGGGTGGGCTACGTTCCAGCCCGGCTCACACCTCGACATCCACACGGGAGACCTTCATGCGCAAGCGCCTCGCCGCGATCCTGACCGCCGTCTCGGCGGTGGCCGGTCTGGCCCTCGCCGCCACGCCCGCCCAGGCGGCGAACCGGTACGGCATCGAGATCGACAACCCCGACGGCTACTGCCTGGACGTCCCCAACAGCAACTTCACCCCGGGCACCCCGCTCCAGGCGTGGACCTGCAACCACACCGACGCCCAGCGGTGGAACCTGGTCCACACGGGCAGCCACTACATCCAGATCCAGTCCGCCGCGCACCCGGACCTGTGCCTGAACAACCAGTACGGCCGCGACCACACCGGGGACCGGATCCTCATCTACTACTGCAGCAACGCCGACTCGTACTTCAACACGGTCGGCGTCGACTGGAACGAGTACTGGCAGTTCCAGCCGAGCGCGTCGTCCGTCAACTGCCTCAACTACGCGGGCGGCTCCCACCAAGGCGCCTGGCTGATCCAGTACCCCTGCTCCGACCGCGACCGCAACTCCCTCTTCGACCTCTGGAACGAAGCCGTCTCCGACTGACAGCGCACGGGGGCGGGCCCACCACAAGCCCGCCCCGCCCTACTCCGGCGCCCCGCGCCTGAGGGTGGAAGCAGCGGTTGCATCCCGTGTTCGAGGAAGTCGACTGCTCGCATGTGGAAGAGCGTCTGGTGCCGCGCGAAGACCAGGCTGCCATCGAGCAGCTCCGTGTGCGCCGGGCATCGACGGTGGACCGTCCGTACGTGTGGACGTACGCGGGGCGTTGACACCACGGCCCCCTCACAGCCACGGCACCTCCGCCGAGCGGTAGTAGCCCACGCCCAGGGACTTCAGGCGGGGGGCCTGGGTGGCCAGGCGGAGGCGGTAGGTGTCCCAGGACAGGGATGAGGCGGGGGACCAGCCGAGTTCGGCGGTGCTGATCAGGCGGGGGAAGGCCATCAGGTCGGCGTCCGCCGTGGTGGCCACCTTCTCCGTCCACAGGGCGGCCTCGACGCCCGCCACCGCCGACTCGTCGACGCCCGGGAGGTAGCGGCCCGGGTCCCATTCGTACGAGCGGCGGACCGGGACGTAGCCGGCCCACGACATCCCCGGTCCGGTCTGCGCGTCGTACTTCATGTCCAGGTACGTGCGGTCCGCCGGGGACAGGATCACCTTCGTCCCGCCCCGGACCGCCTCCGCCAGCTGCGCCTTGTCCGCCGCCGACGTCTTGTCGTGGCCCCAGTACTGGAGGACGGCCCCGGGCGCCGGCTTCGCGCCCGCCAGCTGGTGCCAGGCCAGCACCGTCTTGCCCTGCGCCGCGACCAGCTGCTGCGCCCGGGCCATGAAGGCGGCGTAGTCGGCGTGCGGGGTGGAGTACGCCTCGTCCCCGCCGATGTGCAGGTAGCGGCCCGGCGTCAGCTCGGCCACCTCCCGCAGCACGTCCGCCACGAACTCGTACGTGCGCTCCTTCGCCACGCACAGCGAGCTGAAGCCCACCTTGGTCCCGGTGTAGCGGGCCGGCGCCACGCCCGAGCAGTTCAGCTCGGGGTAGGAGGCGAGGGCGGCGTTGACGTGGCCCGGCATGTCGATCTCCGGGACCACCTCCAGGTACCGCTCCCCCGCGTACCGCACCAGCTCGCGGTAGTCGGCCTTGGTCCAGTGGCCGCCCGGGCCGCCGCCGACCTCGCTCGCCCCGCCGTAGGCGGCCAGCCGGGGCCAGGAGTCGACGGCCAGCCGCCAGCCCTGGTCGTCGGTGAGGTGCAGGTGCAGGACGTTGATCTTGTACAGCGCCAGCTGGTCCACGAACCGGCGGACCTGCGCGGGGCTGAAGTAGTGCCGGGCCAGGTCGATCATGGCCCCCCGGTAGCCGAACCGCGGGGTGTCGGCGACCGTGCCGCCCGCCACCTCCGCCGGTCCCCCGGCGGGCAGCAGCTGCCGCAGGGTCTGGGTACCGCGGAAGAGGCCGGCGGGCCGGTGGGCGGTGACCACCACCCCGTCCTCGTCGGCGGCCAGCCGGTACCCCTCCTCCCCGTACGCCCCGGCCGCCGGGTCCAGCCGGAGCCGGATCCCGTCCCCGGCGCCGGGCGCGTCGGTCCCGGCGACCTTCAGCGGCAGCCCGGTCTCCGGCCGCAGCGCCGCCGCCAGCAGCTCGCCCACGCCCCGGGCGGCCGCGGACCCGGCGGTGGTCCGGATCACCGTGCCCGTGCCGAGCCGGTAGCCGGGGCCGCCGGGGGCCGTCCGGGCGGGGGCCGGGACGATCCGCTCGTACGGGGGGAGCGCCGCGGCCCGGGCCCGGTCCGCGGACCCGGACCCCGCGGCGGTGGCCGCACCCGCACCGGCGGCCGATCCGGTCAGGACCGTGCAGACCAGCAGGGCGCCGAGGACGCGCAGGAGTCTCATGGCCCCAGATATAGGGCACCGGCCGGCCCCGGGGCGCCCCCGGACCGCCGCGGAGCTGCCGAAACCATCCGGAAGGAGGGAGTCCACGTCCGGTCACCACCGCCCGGGACCATCCACCCACCGCCCCTTTCCTGCCGATTCTCGACGGAATTACGGATTCCATTGGTCCGTACCTACGCGATCCTGCCCGATATCGGGCAGGAATGTTGCGTTCCGCCGTGACCAACCCGCAATATCTACGGGTGCTCGATCGCCGCCCGTCGTCTCACGACGACCTCGTCGACCACCTGGTGCGCAGCACCGCGCTCCAGCGCGGCGAAGCCGCCCGGGTGGTGCTCGACGTGCTGGCGTACTTCGACGAGACGACCGAGGAGTTCGTCCGCCGCCGCCACCGCGAGCTGCAGGCGGGCGGCTCGGTGAACGCGGAGATCTTCGAGCGCATCGCGGCCGAGCTGCCGCACCGCGCCGTGGCGCCGCCGGAGCTGTCCCTCCGGCAGTTGCGCCGCATCGTCTACGGCTGACCGGCCGGACGACGCGGACCACAGGACACACGGACAGACGGACAGACGGACAAGCAGGACGCGGCCCCACGAACGGCCGCTCGGCTCGACCGCCCCCGACCAGGGGGCACACCCGGAACGACGGAGGGGATTCAGACTTCATGTGCGGAATCGTCGGATACATCGGCAAGCGTGACGTGGCTCCGCTGCTGCTCGAAGGCCTGCAGCGGCTCGAGTACCGCGGCTACGACTCGGCGGGCATCGTCGTCAACAGCCCCAAGACGCCGGCCCTGAAGGTCGTCAAGGCCAAGGGCCGCGTCCGCGAGCTGGAGTCCCGCGTCCCCAAGCGCTTCGCGGGCACCACCGGCATCGCGCACACCCGCTGGGCCACCCACGGCGCGCCGAGCGACATCAACTCGCACCCGCACCTGGACCCGGAGAACAAGGTCGCCGTGGTCCACAACGGCATCGTCGACAACGCCGCCGAGCTGCGCGTCAAGCTCGAGGCCGACGGCGTGGTCTTCGCCTCGGAGACCGACACCGAGGTCATCACCCACCTGGTGGCCCGCTCCCAGGCCGACTCCCTGGAGGAGAAGGTCCGCGAGGCGCTGAAGAACATCGACGGCACCTACGGCATCGCCGTGATGCACGCCGACTTCCCCGACCGCATCGTGGTGGCCCGCAACGGCTCCCCGGTGGTCCTGGGCATCGGCGAGAAGGAGATGTTCGTCGCCTCCGACGTGGCCGCGCTGATCTCCCACACCCGCCAGGTCGTCACCCTCGACGACGGCGAGATGGCCACTCTGAAGGCCGACGACTTCCGCACCTACACGACCTCGGGCACCCGCACCAACGCCACCCCCGAGACCGTCGAGTGGGAGGCCGCCTCGTACGACATGGGCGGCCACGACACGTACATGCACAAGGAGATCTCCGAGCAGCCCGACGCGGTCGACCGCGTGCTGCGCGGCCGGATCGACGAGAAGTTCTCCACCGTGCACCTGGGCGGCCTGAACCTGGACGCCCGCGAGGCCCGCGGCATCCGCCGCGTGAAGATCCTCGGCTGCGGCACCTCGTACCACGCCGGCATGATCGGCGCCTCGCTGATCGAGGGCCTGGCCCGGATCCCCGCGGACGCCGAGCCGGCCTCCGAGTTCCGCTACCGCAACCCGGTCGTGGACCCCGACACCCTGTACATCGCCGTCTCCCAGTCCGGTGAGACGTACGACGTGCTGGCCGCGGTGCAGGAGCTCAAGCGCAAGGGCGCCCGCGTCCTCGGCGTGGTCAACGTGGTCGGCTCCGCGATCGCCCGCGAGGCGGACGGCGGCGTCTACGTGCACGCCGGCCCCGAGGTGTGCGTGGTCTCCACCAAGTGCTTCACCAACACGGTGGTGGCCTTCGCGCTGCTCGCCCTGCACCTGGGCCGGATCCGCGACCTGTCGGTGGCCGACGGCAAGCGGATCATCGAGGGCCTGCGCAAGCTCCCCGCCCAGATCCAGGAGGTCCTGGACGGCGAGGAGGACATCAAGAAGCTGGCCGCCGAGTACGCCGAGGCCAAGTCGATGATGTTCATCGGCCGGGTCCGCGGCTACCCGGTCGCCCTGGAGGCCTCCCTCAAGCTGAAGGAGATCTCCTACATCCACGCCGAGGCGTACCCGGCCTCCGAGCTCAAGCACGGCCCGCTGGCCCTGATCGAGCCGGCCATGCCGACCGTCGCCATCGTCCCGGGCGACTCCCTGCTGGAGAAGAACCGCGCCGCCCTCGAGGAGATCAAGGCCCGCAGCGGCCGGATCCTCGCGGTCGCGCACCAGGAGCAGGAGCGCGCCGACCACACCATCGTGGTCCCGAAGAACGAGGACGAGCTGGACCCGATCCTGATGGGCATCCCGCTCCAGCTGCTGGCGTACCACACCGCCCTGCACCTGGGCCGGGACATCGACAAGCCGCGCAACCTGGCGAAGTCCGTCACCGTCGAGTAGTCGCGACGGTGGACGAGGAACGGCCCCCACGGAGCACCAGGCTCCGTGGGGGCCGTTCCCTTTTCCGTGCCGCCGGCCCTTCGGCCGGCCGGCCTGCGGACTCAGCTCGCTGCCACCGCCCCGCGGCCGGAAGCCTTCTTGCCGAGTGCCGTGGGCCAGCTGGCGAGTGCGGCCGTGGCGCCGTACCAGGCGAGCAGGCCCGCGACGGCGGCGACCCAGCCGCCGACCTTCGCCAGCCCGCTGCTGTCCGCGAACGCGGAGACCGCCAGCAGGAGGAGGGAGAGGAACTGCAGGGCGTAGAAGCCCTGACTGAAGAGTCCGCCCGGTGCCGCGGCCGCGAGGGTCAGGGCGACGAGGGCGAACAGGACCAGAAACGTTCCGGCAGCGTCGGCGGAGGACTTGCCGCCCGCGGCGTTGGCCCAGGTGAACCAGAAGGCGCCGAGCCCGGCGAAGGCGGTGCCGTTGAAGCCGTTGCCACCGCGGTACTCGAGGATGCCCAGGACGAACAGGGCGAGACCGCCGACGTACGTGGCGAGAGAGACGGAGTCGGCCACGGACACGCCGTCGATGACGCCGGTGTTGCCGATGCCGAACGCGAGAAGGGTGAGTCCCAGGGCCATGTGGCCGAGGGTCGACGTGCTGGCCTTGCTCCCGGCGGAGACGTCACTGTCCACGGCGGGCTCCCTTCGATCTGCAGTTGTCTGCTGCTACCGACCTGCTGCTACCCAGCGACATTTATGTTCCCTTCACAAAGGAACAATGCACCCATCAGGGGTCACGGAATGACAACAACCGGTCGCTGTGCGCGTTTGGCCAGCCTGCCCGCCACCGAGCCGAAGATCCGGCCGACGATGCCGTGGGTGGAGCCCACCACGATGGCGTCGGCGGAGTACTCCCGGCCGACCTCCTCGAGTTCGTGGCAGATGTCGCCGCCCCGCTCGACCAGGATCCAGGGCACCTCAGCCAGGTAGTCGGCACAGGCCAGCTCCAGGCCGAGCACTTCGGTGCGGTGGTCGGGGACGTCGACGAAGACCGGGGGCTCGCAGCCCGCCCAGACGGTCGTGGGCAGCCGGTTCGCCACGTGGACGATGATCAGACCGGAGCCGGAGCGCTTGGCCATGCCGATGGCGTAGGCGAGGGCGCGCTCGCTGGAGGTGGAGCCGTCGAAGCCCACCACGACGCCGTGCCGGAAGGCCGGATCGCAGGGATGGCGCGCCTCTTCGACCGCTCGGAGGTCCGCCGCGGAATCGGCGACCTGCTTGCGCTTGCGGCTCGCGGGTTCGGGGAATTCGTGACCGGCCATGGGTGTCTCGGCGAAGAGTGTCCTAGTGGAGGCAACAGAGGGTGACGAAGCTGTGTCCGGGAATCATCTTCCCAAGCCCATACCCCCAAGGGTACGGCGACACTCATTCCCTGCACAGGGCCGTCCGCCCCTTGGGAGAGCGTCCCCCGGAGCATGCCGGAGGCGGGGGCTCTTGGCAACGTCCCCTGCTCCCTACAGTCAGTGACGAGCCACCCGCTCGGACAGTGACCACGACCTCACGCGCGGCGTTGGACAAGGGTCAGACCGTCCCCGAAGAGCCCTCAGGAGCCTCCGTGCCCGGTCCTCCGGTTCACCCCGTCCAGCAGTCCGCCCCGCCGACACCCGTTCACCCTTCCGGGGATCCCGCCGGTGATGTCGTACGGTGGGCCGCCTTCAGCTGTCTTCTGGTGCCCGTGGTGCTCGTGGTGTACGGCACCTCCTTCGGCGGGGCCGCGGTGGCCACGCTGGGGCTGGTGGTGGTCACCGCGGTCTGCCGGGTGCTGCTGCGCCACTCGGAGCGCAACGCCGCCCGCGTACCCACCGGTACGCCCCGGGGCCGGCACGGCGGGCACACCCCGCACGACTGACCGGTTCGCACACCCGCCCAAGGTCTGTTTTCAGCCAACTTCATTTCCGAGCACAACCCTTGGCGGAATGTCCACTTAACCCCCCTACCACCAGGGACGAAGCCCCCGAAGGGGTCCAGGGACCCCATGCGTACAGGCCACCCGCCCCCGGTCCGCTTCCCACCAAGGTCGCGGAGTGGAACGCTTCCTGATCGAATGCTTTTCGCCAAGTTGCCAAGTCGACATAGCGCTGCGTGCTGAACTTGTCACGCCGACATCACGCGACGCAGTAGATTCGATCATGTATTTACGGCGGGGGATCACGTGCAAGGCCGAGGGGAAACGTGCAGGTGCGACCAGATCAAGGAGTCGCGACACCCAAGGGGGGCTTAGCGCCATGAGCCAGGACTCCACCGTCGTCGTGGACGCGGGACGGAAGCTCGCCGGGCGCCGCCGCAGGGAAATTGTCGCGGTGCTGCTGTTCAGCGGCGGACCCATCTTCGAAAGTTCAATTCCACTCTCCGTGTTCGGCATTGACCGGCAGGACGCGGGAGTACCCCGATACCGACTGCTCGTCTGCGCGGGCGAGGAGGGGCCGCTCCGTACCACCGGCGGCCTCGAGCTCACCGCGCCGTACGGACTGGAGGCGATCGCCCGGGCAGGCACGGTCGTCGTGCCGGCCTGGCGGTCGATCACGTCACCGCCGCCTCCGGAGGCGCTGGACGCACTGCGTCTGGCGCACGAGGAGGGGGCCCGGATCGTCGGGCTGTGCACGGGAGCCTTCGTGCTCGCCGCCGCAGGCCTGCTCGACGGGCGGCCCGCGACGACGCACTGGATGTACGCGCCGACGCTGGCCAAGCGGTACCCGTCCGTCCACGTCGATCCGCGCGAGCTGTTCGTCGACGACGGCGACGTACTCACGTCCGCGGGCACCGCGGCCGGAATCGACCTGTGTCTGCACATAGTGCGGACCGACCACGGCAGCGAGGCGGCCGGGGCCCTGGCCCGCAGGCTCGTCGTCCCGCCCCGCCGCACCGGCGGGCAGGAGCGCTATCTCGACCGGTCCCTGCCGGAGGAGATCGGCGCGGACCCGCTGGCCGAGGTCGTGGCCTGGGCGCTGGAGCACCTCCACGAGCAGTTCGACGTGGAGACCCTGGCCGCCCGCGCCTACATGAGCCGGCGGACCTTCGACCGGAGGTTCCGCTCGCTCACCGGCAGTGCGCCGCTCCAGTGGCTGATCACCCAGCGGGTGCTCCAGGCACAGCGGCTGCTGGAGACCTCCGACTACTCGGTCGACGAGGTCGCCGGACGGTGCGGGTTCCGCTCCCCGGTGGCGCTGCGCGGGCACTTCCGGCGGCAGCTGGGGTCCTCCCCGGCCGCCTACCGGTCCGCGTACCGGGCGCGCCGGCCGCAGGCCGACACGTCCGCGGTCACCGAGGTGCCGATGCCCCACCAGCGCACTCCGCAGCCCCAGCGGGCGGCGGCGGCACTGGCGGCCAGCGGTCCGTCGGTGACGGAGCTGTACTCGCCCGGCCGGGCCGCGCTGTAGGCCGGGCCACCTTGTGAACCGAGGTCCCGCGGATCTGTCCACGTACGATCCGCGGGACCTCCCATAAGGTGTGTGCATGAACGATCGCATGGTGTGGATCGACTGCGAGATGACCGGGCTCTCGCTGACGGACGACGCACTTATCGAGGTGGCCGCACTGGTCACCGACTCGGAGCTGAACGTGCTCGGCGACGGCGTGGACATCGTGATCCGCCCGCCGGACGCCGCACTGGAATCCATGCCCGACGTGGTGCGCGAGATGCACACCTCTTCCGGCCTGCTCGACGAGCTCGCCGGGGGCACCACCCTCGCCGACGCCGAGGCCCAGGTCCTGGCGTACGTACGCGAGCACGTCAAGGAGCCGCGCAAGGCGCCGCTGTGCGGGAACTCGGTCGGCACCGACCGGGGCTTCCTGCTGCGCGACATGCCCGCGCTGGAGGGCCACCTGCACTACCGGATCGTGGACGTGTCCTCGGTCAAGGAGCTGGCCCGCCGCTGGTACCCGCGCGCCTACTTCAACAGCCCGCCGAAGAACGGCAACCACCGGGCGCTCGCGGACATCAAGGAGTCCATCGCCGAGCTGCGGTACTACCGCGAGGCGGTCTTCGTCCCGCAGCCGGGGCCGGACTCGGACACCGCGAAGTCCATCGCGGCCAGGCACGTCCTGCCCACCGAGTAGGACCGGCCGGCCGCGGCACGGGCGCCCCCGGGGATCCGGGGAGCGCCCGCCGCGGGGCCCGCCGCCTCCGGGCGGCGGAAACGAGGGCGCGAGCACCCCCTCCGACCCTGTACTCTTTTCCTCGGCCGGTCGGATTTCCGACCGGGCATGGTGGGTGTAGCTCAGTTGGTAGAGCACCTGGTTGTGGTCCAGGTGGCCGCGGGTTCAAGTCCCGTCACTCACCCTGGTACGAAGGCCCCGGAGCGCGCGAGCGCACCGGGGCCTTCGGCGTTCCGCCACCCGCTCAGGACGAGGCCCGGACCACCAGCTCCGTCGGGAGCACGACCCTGGGCCGGTCCGCCGCCGGCCCCCCCGCGATCTGCTCGAGGAGCAGCCGCGCCATGGCCCGGCCCATCTCCTCGATCGGCTGCCGGACGCTGGTCAGCGGCGGTTCCATGTGCCGGGCCACCACCGAGTCGTCGAAGCCCACCAGCGCCACGTCCTCGGGTATCCGGCGGCCGGCCGCCCGCAGCTCCTGCCGGGCGCCGGCGGCCATCACGTCCGAGGCGGCGAAGACGGCGTCCAGGTCCGGCCGGCGCGCCAGCAGCTCGGCCATCGCCCGCCGGCCGCCGTCCTCGGTGAAGTCCCCCTCGCACACCAGCAGCTCGTCCGGGGGCAGCCCGGCGGCCGCCAGGGCCCCCCGGTAGCCGGCCAGCCGGCACTGGGCGCCGTACACGTCCAGCCGGCCGGTGATGGTGGCTATCCGGCGGCGGCCGCGGGCCAGCAGGTGCCGGACCGCCTCGGTGGCGCCCGCGGTGTTGTCGGAGTCCACGCTGGCCAGCGGCTCGGCCGCGGACCGCCGGCCGCTGACCACCGCGGGGATGCCCAGCTCGGCCAGCAGGTCGGGCAGCGGGTCGTCGGCGTGCACGGAGACCAGCAGGACCCCGTCCACCCGGTGCGCGGCGAGGTACTGGGCCAGCCGGCGGCGCTCGCGGTCGCTGCCGGCGAAGGTGAGCAGCAGCTGGAGCTCGGTCTCGGCGAGGGCGGCGCCGACCCCGCGCAGCACCTCGGAGAAGTACGGCTCGGCGAAGAAGCGGGACTCCGGCTCGGGGACCACCAGCGCGATGGCATCCGTGCGGTTGGCGGCCAGGGCGCGGGCCGCGCGGTTGGGTACGTACCCCAGCTCGGCCACGGCGGCCTCCACCGCCGCACGGGTGGCGTCGCTGACCTTCGAGGAGCCGTTGACCACGCGGGAGACCGTGCCCCGGCCCACTCCGGCCCGCGCGGCGACCTCCTCGAGGGTCGGCCGTCCCCCGCTGCGCCCCTGAACGTTCATGGCTGCCTCCCTGAGGGGAAATCTAGTCCCCCAGCCCCGAACAACCGGTCGAGGAGGTCCGTGCGGGACCCCTTGACGCCCCGTGGGAGCGCTCCCACACTGTGGCACACATCGCTCAGGGAGGAAACGCATGCGCTCCAGAACGAGAACCGCCCTCATCGCCGCCCTGCTGGGGACCGCCCTGCTGACGGCCGGCTGCGCCGAGGACGGCGGCTCCGCCCGCGGCTCCGGCAACGGCGGGGCCAAGGGCAGGACCACGATCACGGTCGGCGTCTTCGGGGCCTTCGGCCTCCAGGAGGCCGGGCTCTACGACACCTACTCGGCCCAGCACCCGGACGTGGTGATCAAGCAGACCTCGATCGAGCGCAACGAGAACTACTACCCCCAGCTCCTCACCCACCTGGGGACCGGCAGCGGCCTGGCCGACATCCAGGCCGTCGAGGTCAACAACATCGCCGAGATCACCGCCACCCAGGCCGACAAGCTGGTCGACCTGGGCCGGACCCCGGGCGTGGACCGGGCCGCCTTCCTGCCGTGGAAGTGGGCCCAGGGCAGCACCGCGGACGGCCGCACGGTGGGGCTGGGCACCGACATCGGCCCCCAGGGCATCTGCTACCGCAAGGACCTGTTCGCGGCGGCCGGGCTGCCCACCGACCGGGCCGCGGTGGGCGCGCTGTGGGCCGGCGACTGGGCGAAGTACCGCGCGGCCGGCGAGCGCTACAAGGCCAAGGCGCCGGCCGGGAAGGCGTTCGTGGACTCGGCCTCCGGGGTGATGGCGGCCGTCACCGGCTCCAGCGCCCGGCGCTACTACGACGACGCGGGCAAGGTCGTCTACAAGACCAACCCGGCCGTCCGGGGCGCCTTCGACCTGGCCGCGTCCTTCGCGACCGGGGGGCTCAGCGCCCGGCTCCAGCAGTTCACCCCGAACTGGGACCAGGGCTTCTCCAACGGCTCCTTCGCCACCGTCTCCTGCCCGGCCTGGATGCTCGGCTACATCCAGGACAAGGCCGGTCCGGCCGGCAAGGACAAGTGGGACGTGGCGGCGGCCCCGCTGCCCAGCAACTGGGGCGGCTCCTTCCTGGTCGTGCCCAAGGCCGGCAAGCACGCCGAGGAGGCGGCGAAGCTCGCGGCCTGGCTGACCGCGCCCGCGCAGCAGGCCGTCCTCTTCGCCAAGCGCGGCAGCTTCCCCAGCGCCAAGGCCGCCTACGCGCTGCCGGCGGTGGCCGGGGCGAAGCACCCGTACTTCGGTGACGCGCCCATCGGGGAGATCTTCGCGAAGGCGGCGGAGGGCATCCCGGTGACGGTGGTGGGCCCGAAGGACCTGGTCATCGCCCAGAACCTGGCCGACGTCGGGATGCTCCAGATCGACCAGAAGGGCCGGAGCGCCGACCAGGGCTGGCGGGCGGCGGTGGCCGCCATCGACAACGCCCTCGACCAGTGAGCGCACCGTCCACGGCGCAGCGGCCCGCGCTCGCCTCCCGGCCCGCGGCCGGGCGGCGGGCGCCCGGCCGGGTGCGCGGGGCCGGGCGCTGGGCCCCGTACGGCTACCTCGCGCCGTTCTTCCTCTTCTTCGCGGCCTTCGGGCTCTTCCCGCTGCTCTACACCGGCTGGGCGGCGCTGCACCAGGTGGAGCTCACCGACCCGTCGACGATGACGTGGGTGGGGCTGCGGAACTTCACCCGGCTGTGGGACGACGCGTTCTTCTGGAACGCGCTGCGCAACACCGTCACCATCGGGCTGCTGTCGACCGTGCCGCAGCTGCTCGTCGCCCTGTGGATCGCGCACCTGCTCAGCCACCGGCTGCGCGGCTCGGCCTTCTTCCGGGTCGCGGTGCTCACCCCGTACGCCACCTCGGTCGCGGCGGCCACGCTGGTCTTCGTGCTGCTCTTCGGGCGGGACTACGGGATGGTCAACTGGGCGCTGGGGGCCCTCGGGATCGGCCCGGTGGACTGGCAGAACGGCACCCTCGCCTCCCAGGCGGCGGTCTCCACGATCGTGATCTGGCGGTGGACCGGCTACAACGCCCTGATCTACCTGGCGGCCATGCAGTCGGTGCCGGCCGAGCTGTACGAGTCGGCGGAGCTGGACGGGGCCTCGCGCTGGCAGCAGTTCCGGCACGTGACGCTGCCCGGGCTGCGCCACACGATCCTGTTCACCTGCGTGGTCTCCACGATCGGCGCCACCCAGCTCTTCGGGGAGCCCCTGCTCTTCAACGGCAGCGCGGGGGCCACCGGCGGGGCGGACCACCAGTTCCAGACCCTCGGGCTGTACCTGTACGAGCAGGGCTGGGTGAACCTGCACCTGGGCCGGGCCTCGGCGATCGCCTGGGCGATGTTCCTGATCCTGCTGCTGGTCGGCGCGGTGAACTGGGCGCTGGCGCGGTGGCTGCGGCGCGGCGAGGGGGCGGCCCGATGAGCGCGCGCGGGACCGGGGCGGAGCGCCGGCCGGGGAAGCTGACGTACGCCGTGCTGGCGCTGTTCGCGCTCGGATCGCTCTTCCCGCTGGTGTGGACGGCGGTGGCGGCCTCCCGGGACAACACCCGGCTGGCCCAGACCCCGCCGCCGTTCTGGTTCGGGAGCAACCTGTGGGGCAACCTGTCGGTGGCCTGGCACGAGGCGAACATGGGCACGGCCCTGCTCAACACCACCGTGGTGGCCGGATCGGTGGCGGCCGGCACGGTGCTCTTCTCGACCCTGGCCGGCTTCGCCTTCGCCAAGCTGCGCTTCCGGGGCCGCGGGCCGCTCCTGCTGCTGGTGATCGGCACGATGATGGTGCCGCCCCAGCTGAGCGTCGTACCGCTGTACATGCTGATCGCCCGGCTCCAGTGGACGGACCACCTCCAGGCGGTGGTGCTGCCGACGCTGGTCTCGGCCTTCGGGGTGTTCTTCATGCGGCAGTACCTGATGGAGGCCCTGCCCGGGGAGCTGATCGAGGCGGCCCGGGTGGACGGCGCGGGGGCCCTGCGGCTGGTGTGGCACGTGGTCTTCCCGGCGGCCCGGCCGGCGATGGCGGTGCTCGGGATGCTGACCTTCGTGATGGCCTGGAACGACTTCTTCTGGCCGGTGATCGCGCTGACCCAGCAGGGCAGCCCCACCGTGCAGGTGGCCCTGACGGGCCTGGGCCGGGGCTTCATCCCCGACCAGTCGGTGATCATGGCGGGCGCCCTCCTCGGCACCCTGCCGCTGCTACTCGTCTTCGTCCTCTTCGGCCGGCAGATCGTCGGCGGGATCATGCAGGGAGCGGTGAAGGGATGACTCAGGTGAACGACCCGGTGCGGTTCCCGGCGGGGTTCCGGTGGGGGGCGGCCACGGCGGCGTACCAGATCGAGGGCGCGGTCCACGAGGACGGGCGGGCACCGTCGGTCTGGGACACCTTCTGCCGGACCCCCGGGAAGGTGGCCGGTGGGGACACCGGGGACGTGGCGGTGGACCACTACCACCGGTGGCGCTCCGACCTGGGGCTGCTGGCCGAGCTGGGGGTGGACGCGTACCGCTTCTCGGTCTCCTGGCCGCGCGCGGCCACGGAGCGCGGCCTGGGCTTCTACGACCGGCTGGTGGACGGGCTGCTGGCGCAGGGCACGGCCCCGCACGTGACGCTGTACCACTGGGACCTCCCCCAGGAGGCCGAGGACGCGGGCGGCTGGCCGGCCCGGGAGACGGCGTACGCCTTCGCCGAGCACGCGGGCCGGGTGGCGAAGGTGCTGGGCGACCGGGTGGAGCTGTGGACCACCCTCAACGAGCCCTGGTGCGTGGCCTTCCTCGGGTACGCCTCGGGGGTGCACGCGCCCGGCCGCACGGACCCGGTGGCGGCGCTGCGGGCGGCCCACCACCTCAACCTGGCGCACGGGCTGGCCGCCGGGGCGCTGCGCGAGGCGCTGCCCGCAGGGGCCCGGATCGGGATCGCGCTCAACCCGAGCGTGGTGCGCCCGCTGACCGGCTCGGCGGCCGACGCGGACGCGGCGCGCCGGATCGACGCGCTGGCCAACCGGATCTTCACCGGGCCGCTGCTGGGCGGCGGGTACCCGGACGACCTGCGGGCGGACACCGCGGGGCTGACGGACTGGTCGTTCGTCCGGCCCGGGGACGAGGCCACGGTCCGGGCGCCGGGCCTCGACTTCCTGGGCGTCAACTACTACACCCCGGCGCTGGTCTCGGCGGCGGCCGGCCCGGCGGTCCGCTCGGACGGCCACGGCTCCTCGGCGCACTCGCCCTGGCCCGCGGCCGAGGGGGTCTCCTTCCACCAGCCGCCGGGCGAACGCACCGCGATGGGCTGGTCGGTGGACCCGAGCGGCCTGTACGACCTGCTGATGCGCTGCGCCCGGGAGGCGCCGGGGCTGCCGCTGATGGTCACCGAGAACGGCGCCGCGTACGAGGACGCCGTCGGCCCCGGCGGCGAGGTGCACGACCCGGAGCGGATCCGCTACCTGCACGGGCACCTGGCGGAGCTGGCCCGGGCGATCGGCGACGGGGCCCCGGTGACCGGGTACTACCTGTGGTCCCTGCTGGACAACTTCGAGTGGTCCTACGGCTATGCGAAGCGCTTCGGGCTGTACCACGTGGACTACGCCACCCAGCGGCGCACTCCGAAGTCCAGCGCCCGCTGGTACGCCCGGCTGGCCCGGACGGGCGTCCTCCCGCCCCCGGAGCGGGAGCGGGAGGACGGGGGGCGCACGGGCTGAGGGGCGGTGGTCAGGTGACGCCGCCCTGGGCGTCGAGCATGCCCTTGACGGCGTCGTCGAAGTACGAGCTCTTGTTCCAGCCGTCGGAATTGACCGTGCTGGTCACGCCGTTGACCGCGCCGAGGCCGTTGGCGTCGTTGTACTCGCGCAGCCAGGGTCCGCCACTGGAGCCGCCGCCGAAGTTGCACTTGATCTGGATCTTGCCGTCGAAGACGGAGACCTGCTGGGTGGTGCCCTGGCACCACCACTGGATCTCGCCGCCGGCGTTGTTGCCCGGGTAACCGAGCACGGTCACGGCCTGGTTGCGGGAGTAGTTCCAGCTCAGGCCGTGGCCGCCGGTGACGTTGACGACCTTGTTGCCGTTCAGCGGCCAGGTGGTCACCATCGCCACGTCGCGGTTCAGGTCGCTGTCGCTCATCCACGAGTTGAAGGCGCGGAACTGCTTGGCGGCGAAGGTGCCGAGCGGGCGGGCGCCGGAGCGGTAGCGGGGGACGTAGGTCCAGTTCTGCATCCAGGTGCCGCCGCGGCCTTCGTGGACGCAGTGGCCCGCGGTGATCAGCAGCTGCTTGGAGTCGCTGTTCAGGGCGCTGGCGGAGCAGACGTAGTTCAGGCCGTCGCTGGGGTCCCGGAAGAAGACCTTGCCCACCGCGGCGGACTCGTTGACCAGGATCGAGCGCGGGGCCGCGGCGGCGGGCCGGGCGGCCGGGGTGCTGCCGGGGCGCCCGGTGGGCCCGGCCGACCGGGCGCCGGGGTCCGGGCGGTCGGAGAGCCGGTCGAGCGGGATCGCGTCGCGCATCCGCTCGGGGGTCCAGTAGGCGGCCAGGGCCGCTCCGGTGTCGGGTACGGAGTGGGCGGTGGTGGCGGTGTCGGAACGGACGTCCGCCGGGGCGCTCGCCCCGGCGGAGGCCGCGCCGGTCAGGGCGAGCAGGGCGGCTGCGGCCAGTGGAAGGAGGACGGTTCGGAGCCTGCGCACGTACGCACTTCCCCTCTGTGGGTGGGTTTGCGTGACACCTGTGCCGTGGGCCCCACCGACCCTAGGGGTGTCCGCTCTGCCCCTGGCAGTCGGATTTCAGCCCTTCCGCGCCAACCAATTCACGAGCGCACGGGGCCGGCTCCCCGCACGGCGCACACGCCCCCGAGGTCGCGCGCCCCGGCGCCCACCGGCGGGCAGGCCCGGGGCCGGAAACCGGAACCGCCCCGACCTCTGCCGCGCGTGCGGACCCCGGGCTACGGTCGGCGCAACGGGCTCCACAGCGCGCCGGAGACACGGGAGGGTCGGCGTGCGGATGGAGGCTGTCCCGTCATGCGCGAACCCACCGCACCCGAATCCCCCGCACCGCAGGCCGCCGCGCCGCACACCACCACAACCGACGCAGCCGCGCCCGCCCCCGGAGCCGCCGGCCTGGGCGGGGTGTTCCGGCTGGGCGGGCCCCTGTTGCCCGTCCTGGCCTTCCTCGCCCGGCTGCCCGCCGCGCTGTGCCCCATCGGCACCCTGCTGCTGGTCAACGAACGCACCGGCATCGGGGCCGCCGGCACCGTCGCCGGGGCTCTGTGGCTGGGCCAGGCACTCGGCGGTCCGGTCGTCGGCCGGCTCGCCGACCGGCGGGGGCACCGGCCGGTGCTGCTGGCCGCCTGCGCCACCAACGCGGCCGCCCTGGCGGCCCTGGTGGCGGCGGTGCTCGGCGGACTGCCGCCGGCCGCCTCGGCCGGCCTGGCGGCCCTCGCCGGGCTCACCGTCCCGCAGATCGGCCCGCTGGCCCGGACCCGGTGGGTGCGGCTGGCCGGCCCGGACCGGGGCCTGGTCGACGCCGCCCTGTCCTTCGACACCACCCTGGACGAGGTGGGCTTCATGGTGGGCCCGGCGCTGGCCGGGGTGCTCGCCGTCACCGTGCACCCGGCCTCGGCGCTGGTGCTGGCGGCGGCCCTGATCCTGGTCTTCGGCGTGCTGTTCGCCGTACACCCCACCGCCCCCGGTCCGCAGCGGGCCGGCGGCGCCGGGGACACCGGCCCGGCCGGCAGGCTGCGGACCCCCGGGCTGGTCGTGCTCGGCACGATGGGGGTGTTGCAGGGCGCCGCCTGGAGCGGCGCCAACACCGGGGTCAACGCCCTCGCGGAAGAACTCGGCACCCCCGGTACCGCCGGGCTGGTCTGGGCCGCCATGGCGGTGACCAGTTCGGCGGCCGGCTTCGCGACGGCGGCCCGGCCCGGCCGGGCCCCGCTCGTCACGCGGCTGCGGCGGACCGTGACCGCCCAGGCCCTGCTCACCCTGCCGCTGCTCGCGGTCGGCGGGCTGGGCTGGGCGGCCCTCGCGGTGGCCGGCGTCGGGCTGGCGGTCGCCCCGCACCTGATCGCCCTGTTCGGGCTGGTGGAGCGGGTGGCCCCGGCGGCCCGGATGGCCGAGGCGATGACCGTGCTGGGCAGCGCCCTGATCGTCGGCCAGGGCCTGGCGGCCGTCGCCGCCGGGCAGTTGGCCGGGGCGCACGGCCCCCGCGCCGCCTTCGCCCTGGCCTGCGCCGCGATGGCCGCCTCGGCACTGGTGGCCCTCCGCGCCGGCGGCCTCCTGCGCGAGCCCGCCCCCGGAGGGCTCGGTTCCCAGCGCTCCTGAGCCGGCGGCCCGGCGGGGGCGGCGACGCGGCCGCCGCCGTCCGGGCGCCGGCCGTCCGGGCCCCGGTCAGCCCAGGATGCCGAGGTCGTACGGCAGTTGGTAGCGGACCGGGTCGTCCGGCAGGAACCAGTGGAAGCCCTCCTCGAAGAAGACCGCGACCAGGTTCACCGCGATCACCAGCCCGAGGAAGCCCAGCGCCACCTGCCCGACGGCCCGGTAGGGGCCGTCCTGCGGTACCGACCGGTCGGACGTCGAGTGGGCCAGCGCCATCACCAGCCCGATCGCCACCACCGAGGCCTGGAAGAGGATCCACGCCCAGACGTAGAGGTGCAGGCCGAACACCTCGCTGCCGTACCCCTTGTCACCCGGCAGGATGTGCAGCATCGTCTGCCGCCAGGAGCAGAAGGACCCGCCGATCACGGCGACCAGGGCCAGCCCCCAGCCCATCATGTAGTCCCGGCCGCCGATCAGCCCGCCGATGCCGCGCCGCACGATCACCCCGGAGCCGATCGCCGCCAGCAGCATGAACATCCGCTGCACGATGCACAGCGGACACGGGTACTCCCACTCCACGAACTGGTAGTAGAGCCCGCCGCAGACCACACCCGTCCAGCCGACGGTGAAGAAGCACGCGAACCAGTACTGGACCTTGCCCAGGAGACCGCCGTCCACCGGCGCGGCCTCGGGGAGGATGCTGCTCATCGCGGCCATGGGTCAGTAGCTCAGGTCGAGGGCGAGGCTGCTGGTGATGTGGTGGGCCATCAGCAGGATGACGGCGACCAGCATGACGAACCACGCCCCGAGCACCACCATCCGGGACGACTGCCGGTACATGGCCAGCAAGGTGGCGAGGATGCCGCCGAAGATCAGGGTGTCCATGGGCCCGGACGCTACCGAAAGTCGGACAAACGCGACCTGAGGCGCGCCACCGGCCCGGGGCTGTTTCCCCTGCTCAGGCCCAGGTACGCGGCCTCAGGCCGAGGCCCGGCGACCGCCGCCGGCACCGCGCCGGACCCGGCCGCGGTGGCCCCGTCGGCCGCGGGCCGGGGACCCGTCCCGGCCTCCGGTGCCGATCCACACCCTGACCTCCGTACCGCCCAGCACCGAGGCGCCGATCCGCAGGTCGCCGCCGGTGGACTCGGCGACCCGGCGCACGATGTCCAGGCCCAGCCCGGTCGAGCCGTCCCGGGCGCCGTCGTTGCCGCGGCGCAGGGCGGCGTCCGGGTCCGCGATGCCCGGGCCCGCGTCGGAGACCAGCACGATCACCGCGTCCCCCGCGTCGTGCACGTCCACCGCGAAGGGGGTGCCCTCCGGGGTGTGCCGGAAGACGTTGCCCAGCATGGCGTCCAGCGCGGCGGCCAGCTCCGGCCGGGCCACCGGGATCCGCACCGCCCGGTCCACCCCGGCCAGCCGCACCTCCCGGCCCTCGTCCTCGGCCAGCGCGGACCAGAAGTCCATCCGCTCCCGGATCACCTCGGAGGCGTCGCAGCCAGCGCCGGGGCGGCCCGGTCCGGTGGCCGGCCGCTGTTCGCGGGCGGTCCGGATGATGGTGTCCACCTCGCGCTCCAGCTGCGCCACCGCGGCCCGGGTCTGCTCGGCCGCCGGGCCGTCGCCCAGGGAGGCGGCGTTGAGCCGGAGCACGGTCAGCGGGGTGCGCAGCCGGTGCGAGAGGTCGGCGGCCAGCTCCCGTTCGTTGGCGAGCAGCCGCACCACCTGGTCGGCCATGGAGTTGAAGGCGGCGGCGGCCGAGCGCAGTTCCGCCGGGCCCTCCTCGGGCACCCGGGCCCCCAGCCGGCCCTCGCCCAGCTCCTGGGCCGCGTCCGCCAGCCGCTCGGCGGGCTGCACCATCCGCACGCCCAGCCGGTCGGCCACCGCCACCGAGCCGACCACCAGCGCGAGGCCCACCCCGGCCAGCACCAGCCAGGCGGTGGTCACGCCGTTGCTGACCTCGCCCTCCGGTACGTAGATCTCCACCACGGCGATGCCGCCGGAGCCGATGGCCGTGGGCTGCAGCAGCACCGAACCGCCGCCCGGCACGCCGGTGGTGGTGGCCCGGCCCAGCCGCCGGGTGTCGGCGACCTCCCGGGCGCTCGCCCAGCCCGAGCCGATGTCCACCGGGCCGCTGCCGGCCACCCCGGCGTCGGGGTCGGCCGGTACGGCGGGCACGTGGACGGCCATCCGGTTCGCGGCGCCCATCTGCGTGGAGGCGACGGCCTTGACCAGCTGGCGGCGGTCGGTGGTGATGGAGAGGGTCGGGCCGATGGCGGCGGCCTGGCGTTCGGCGTTGGAGATCGCCCGGTCCCGGGCCATCTCCTGGACGACCATCCCCAGCGGCACGGCGAAGGCGACCACCACCATCGTGGTGACCGCCAGACACACCTTGACCAGGGCCCACCTCATCGGCGCGGACCCTCGGCCGGGGTGTGCGGGGGAGCCCCTTGACCGGCCGTGGCAGGCTGGCTCGGAGGCAGGCCCGGGCCGGTGGTGGCCGAAGGCCACGGCGAAGCCGCGAAGCCACCGGGGTGGGCCTGCCGCAGGGCCTGACAGCCACGGCCGGTCAAGGGGCGGGGGACCCGCACACCCCGGCCGGGACGCCCCCCGCTCACCGCGGCGGCTCCAGCTTGACCCCGACCCCCCGCAGCGTGTGCAGGTACCGCGGCTTGGCGGCGGTCTCGCCCAGCTTGCGGCGCAGCCAGGACAGGTGGACGTCGATGGTCTGGTCGTCCCCGTACGACTGCTGCCACACCTCGGCCAGCAGCTCCCGGCGGGCCACCACCACCCCCGGCCGCCCGGCGAGGAAGGCCAGCAGGTCGAACTCCCGCCGGGTGAGGTCCAGTACCGCGCCGTCCAGCTCGGCCGAGCGGCGCAGCGGGTCGATGGCCAGCCCGCCCACCCGCAGCACCCGCGAGGGCGGCTCGGCGCCGGCCGGCACCCGGGCCCGGCGCAGCACCGCGGCCATCCGGGCCGACAGGTGCTCCACCGAGAAGGGCTTGGTCAGGTAGTCGTCCGCGCCGTCGTTGAGCAGCCGGACGATCTCGGCCTCGTCGTCCCGGGCGGTGGCGATGATCACAGGTACGTCGGTGATGCCGCGCAGCATCTTCAGCGCCTCGGCCCCGTCCAGGTCGGGCAGCCCGAGGTCCAGGATCACCACGTCGAAGCGGAGGTGCGCGACCTCGCGCAGCGCCTCCAGGGCCGTGCCGACGCTCCGCACGGTGTGGGAGGCCTCGGTCAGGTGCCGGATGAGGGCGGAACGTACGAACTGGTCGTCCTCGACCACGAGCACACTTGCCATGGCCCGCACCGTACGCCATCCGGGGGACCCTCGGGGGTGTCGGGACGGCTCTGGGGCGAGTGGTGCAGTATGTGCCGTGATGCGCAGAGGACTTGTTCATGGGGCGGCCTGGACGCTCGCCACCGGTGCGTCGGTCACGCTGTCGTGGTGGGGCGTGCACACGGTCATGGCCGGCACCGCCTACGACCCGCCGCGCGCGCTCCCGCTCACCGCGCAGACCCTGTCGTCCTCGACGTACCGGCCCGCTCCACCGCCCTCGCCCTCGGCGCCCGCGCCGCGGACCTCACCGCCCGCGACCCGTCCGGCGTCCCCGGCGCCGTCGAAGGGTTCCGACGGCCGCACCGAGCGGGACGTCCCCCCGGACACCGGCACCGACGCGGACGCGGACGCGGGCACCGTCAAGAGCTACACGGTGGACGGCGGCCGGGTCGCCTTCGACCTCGGCGCCCGCTCGGCCCGCCTGGTCAGCGCCACGCCCGCGGACGGCTGGCGCATGCAGGTATGGAAACAACCCACCTGGATCCGCGTCGCCTTCACCCGCGACGGCCACGAGGTCTCCGTCTTCTGCACCTGGCACGACCACCCACCCCTGGTGGAGACGTACACGCAGTAGCGCCCGGTGCAGCGTATCGCCGGGGGCCGGCTGGCTAGGGCCTGTCTTTCGGATCAGGTCGGATCAGCCCGAGGCGTCTGGTGCCGTGCATCGCAAGGCCGAGGAGGGAGCCACTGCGGTGGGGGCACCTCCCAGCGGTAGCTGGGGG
>NZ_JBFBGK010000062.1:0-48926 GCF_040684615.1 Streptomyces sp. NPDC089919 | reverse complement strand
CCAGCCTCGCCGGCGTTTGAGGCGCGGGGGATCCGGGGGTGGCCGCCCACCGGTTTCGGGAAGGGGCGGGGTGGGGCTGGCTCCGCGCAGCGGCCGGGCGCGGGCCCGGGAGCCGCGCCTCAATCGCCGGCGGGGCTGAAATGGCGGGCCCCGCCCCAGCGGACGCAAAAGGTGAGCCGGGCCCAGCTTTCGGGGCTCTGCCCCGGACCCCGCGCCTCAAGCGCCGGCGAGGCTGGATGTGCCACTCCCCGGCGAGGCTGGATGTGCCACTCCCCGGCGGGGCTGGATGTGCCACTCCCCGGCGAGCGGGATGGGCGGGTCCCCGCCCCCGCGGGGCGCAAAGGGTGGGCGCCGCGCCGGGCGGGGGCGCCCTAGGGGGTCAAGGGGAGGATTTCTCGGGCGGTGCGGTCGGGGAGCATGCCCAGGCGGTGGGCCTGCCAGCCTTCGGCGGGGTTGACGCCGCGGTCAAGGGCGACGGCGTACGCCTCGACGCAGTCGGAGAGCTTCGGGTCCCGGGACGGATGCTCCGCAGCCGCCAGCGCGGCCAGCGACCCCCGCGCCGTCTCCAGCCCCCCGCCCCCGTCCCCGTACGGCAGCAGCGTGCAGGCCAGGAAGACCGCCCAGTCCTCGCCCCGCCGGTCCCCGTACGAGCGGAACAGCTCCCGCGCCTCGCCGCACAGCGCCGACGCCTGCGCGATCCGGCCGTTGCCGGCGTCCACCACCGCCAGTTCCAGGCAGGTCCAGCCCTCGCCGTGGGCCAGTCCGATCCGCCGGAAGTCCGCCCGGGCGTCCGTCAGCAGCTGCCGGGCGAAGCCGGAGTTGCGCAGGTTGCCGGTCTGCGCGGCCCGGATGTCCCGGGTCACCCGCCCCGAGTGGTGGCGCGCGCAGGCCAGCCCGTACACGTCCCGCATCCGCGAGAACATCGTCCGGGCCCGCTCCAGCTCGCGCACCGCCTGGTCCGCGTCGCCGCGCTCCTCCAGCGCCTGCCCCAGGTAGTACTGCGTCCAGGCCTCGCCCCGGGCGTCCTCCGCGTCCCGGTGCCGCACCAGCGCCTCCCGCAGCGCGTCCACCGCCGCCTGCGCCTCGCCGTCCACCAGCCGGGCCCGGGCCAGCTGGGTCAGCGCCCAGGCCTCGCCGCGCTCGTCGTGGGTGCGGCCGTACAGCTCCAGCGCCTGCCGCAGCTCCTCCTCGGCCCGCGGCACCTCGCCGGTCCGCAGGAAGACCTGGCCGCGCTGGAAGTGCGCCCAGGCCTGGCCGTGCAGGCTCTCGCTCTCCCGGTGCAGCGCCAGCGACTGGGCCAGCAGCTCCAGCGCCTCGGGCAGCCGCGCCGCGTCCCGCTCCACCGAGGCCAGCGCGTGCAGCGCCCAGGCCCGGTCGCCCGCCAGCTCGGGTGCGCTCTGCAGGGCCAGCGCCTCCCGGATCTTCGCCGCGGCCTCGGTCAGCTGGCCCTGGTGGTGCAGGGTGATGCCCAGGGAGACCAGCGCCCGGGCCGCCCCCGACTCGTGGCGGGCCTCGAAGTACGAGTCCACCACGGAGGTCAGGGTGGTCCGGGCCCGGTCCAGCTCGCCGAGCTGCCGGGCCGCGATGCCGGTGCGCCACTGCACCGACCGGACCTGGCTCTGGTCCACGCTCTGGGTCAGTTCGTTGATCTCGCCCAGCCGGTACAGGTCGCCGCGCAGCAGGCAGTAGTCGCAGAGCGCGCCCAGCAGGTCCAGGACCGCCTGCCGGTCCACGCCCTCGGTGTGCCGCAGGGCGGCCGTGATGAAGCTGGACTCGTCGTCCAGCCACTGCAGCGCCGCCTCCAGGGAGGCGAAGCCGTGGCCGCCGACGGCGCCCTTGACGAAGGTGTCCGCGCGGGTGGAGGTCTTGCCGTCGACCATCCGGATCACGGTGTCGGCGAGCAGGGCGTAGTTGCGGATCAGCCGCTCGTGGGCGGCGGTGATCTCCTCCCGCTCCTCCTCCTCGCCCAGCTTGACCGCCGCGTACGAGCGGACCGCGTCGTGCAGCCGGTAGCGCTGGGCGCGGACGTGGTCGATCAGGCCGGCCCGGGCCAGCACCCCCAGCAGCCGCACCGCCTCGGCCTCCTCGGTCTCCGCGAGCGCCGCCGCGGCGGCGGCCCCCAGCGAGACCCGGCCGGCCAGCGACAGCCGGCGCAGCAGCCGCCGGGCCGGCTCGGCGAGGTGCGCGTACGAGAGGTCCAGCGCGCGCTCGGTCACGTCCAGGGAGCCCAGCCGGTCGCGCAGGTGCACCTCGAAGCGGCGGGCGGTGTGCGTGCCGAGCAGCGGTCCGGTCAGCCGCAGCGCCAGCGGCAGCCCGCCGGTGAACCGCTGGATGGCGGCCAGCGCGTCCTCCTCGTAGACCCCGGTGCCGGACTCCGAGACGGCCGCGCGCAGCACCTCCTCGCCGTCCTGCGGGCTCAGCGGGGCCACCTCCAGGTGGTGCACCCAGGCCGGGGTGTCCGCGGGCAGCTCCAGCGGCTCCCGCGCGGTCACCAGCACCAGCGAGTCGGACCGCTCCGGGACCAGCCGGCGCACCTGCTCCGGGTCCCCGGCGTCGTCGAGCACCACGGCGACCGGGAGGCCCTGGAGGTGCTGGTGGTACAGCTCGGAGAGCCGCCGCACCTGCTGGTCCGCGGAGGCCCGCTCCCGGAAGAGCAGCTGCTCGCGCGGTGCGCCGAGCCGGTTGAGCAGGTGCAGCAGCGCCTCCCGGGTGGGCAGCGGGGTCTCGCCGGTCAGCGCGCCGCCGCGCAGGTCCACCACGCACGCGCCGCGGAACTGGTCGCGCAGGTGGTGCGCGGCCCGGAAGGCCAGCGCGCTGCGGCCGGCGCCGGGCTCGCCGTGCAGGACCACGACCACCGGTCGGGTCTCGGTGCTGGCCCGGGCCGCCTGCACCCACTGGGCGATCCGGGTCACCTCCGCCTTGCGTCCGACGAACGGGCCTGCCGGAGCCGGGAGTTGACCGAAGGACTGGGCGAGGACGTTGCGCCGCCGGGCCGCGGCGCTGCGGTCCGTGCCGCGCAGCTGCGGGGCGCCGGCCTGCTGGGGCACCGGCCGGCGGGCGGCCGCCGCCACCGCCCGCTGCTGCTCGAGGAAGGGCCGTACCCCGCGCACCTCGAGGGCGGACAGCCACTGCAGGCGCAGTTGTTCGGGGCCGCCGGGCTGGGAGAGGGCGCCGGCCCGCTGGTGGGCGGCGGGCCAGTGGGCGGCCGTGGCCTTCGCGACGGTGGCGGCGGCGCCGGCCGCGGCGACCAGCGCGCCGGTGCCGAGGGCCGGTCCGGCGGCCAGTCCGAAGGCCAGGTCGGCGCCGACGGCGGTCAGGGCGGCCACCGCGGTCGCCAGGGCCGCGGCCGCCGCGCCGCCCTCGCCGAGCGCCTGGCCGAAGCTGCTCGCGCCGGCGGCGGCCTCGTCCAGGGCGCGCGTGTAGGCCGCGTACTCGGGTGCGGCGGTGGCGGCCATGGCGTCCAGGGACTCCTTGGCCCTGCTGAGCAGGGTCGCCTGGGCGATCCGGCCGCCCGAGCGGCGGACCTCCTCCTCGACGGCCCTGGCCACCATCTGCTCGGCCTCGCTCCGATGCCCGTCCCGCATGCGCATCCCCCTCCGCCATCAGCCGTAAGGAGGCTCCAGTTTCCTGCCGGATCTCCTTTCGCGCGAGGGAACGTCGCACAAAACAGGCAGAGTTGAGCAAACTCAGAGCTTTCCGTCCGGCCGGGCCACGCCCCGCCCGCCGCCGGTGCGGCCCCCGCGCCACGCCCCGGCCCGCCGGGAGTGCCGCTGGGCCGCCCGGGTCCGCGAGGATGGGGGCATGGCCAATCGACTCGCCCACGCCACGTCCCCGTACCTGCTCCAGCACGCGGAGAACCCCGTCGACTGGTGGGAGTGGGAGCCCGCCGCCTTCGAGGAGGCCCGGCGGCGGAACGTGCCGGTCTTCCTGAGCGTCGGGTACAGCTCCTGCCACTGGTGTCATGTCCTGGCCAGTGAGAGCTTCGAGGACGAGGCGACCGCCGCCTACCTGAACGAGCACTTCGTCAACGTGAAGGTGGACCGCGAGGAGCGGCCGGACATCGACGCCGTCTACATGGAGGCCGTGCAGGCGGCCACCGGCCAGGGCGGCTGGCCCATGTCCGTCTTCATGACCCCGGACGCCGCGCCCTTCTACTTCGGCACCTACTTCCCGCCGGAGCCGCGGCACGGCATGCCGGGCTTCCGGCAGGTCCTGGAAGGCGTACAGGCCGCCTGGACCGGACGGCCGGGCGAGGTGGCCGAGGTGGCGCAGAAGATCGTCCGGGACCTGGCCGGGCGGCAGCTGGACTACGGCAAGGCCGGGGTGCCCGGCCCGGAGGAGCTGGCGCAGGCCCTGCTCGGGCTGACCCGCGAGTACGACGACCGGCACGGCGGCTTCGGCGGGGCGCCCAAGTTCCCGCCGTCCATGGTCGTGGAGTTCCTGCTGCGCCACCACGCCCGCACCGGCGCCGAGGGCGCCCTCCAGATGGCCGCCGACACCTGCGAGGCGATGGCCCGGGGCGGCATCTACGACCAGCTCGGCGGCGGCTTCGCCCGGTACGCGGTGGACCGGGCCTGGGTGGTCCCGCACTTCGAGAAGATGCTCTACGACAACGCCCTGCTGTGCCGGGTCTACGCGCACCTGTGGCGGGCCACCGGCTCCGACCTGGCCCGCCGGGTGGCGCTGGAGACGGCGGACTTCATGGTGCGCGAACTGCGCACGAAGGAGGGCGGGTTCGCCTCCGCGCTGGACGCCGATTCGGACGACGGGACGGGCAAGCACGTCGAAGGGGCCTACTACGCCTGGACCCCCGCGCAGTTGGCGGACGTACTCGGCGCGGAGGACGGCGAGTTGGCCGCCGCGTACTACGGCGTGACCGAGGAGGGCACCTTCGAACACGGCAGCTCCGTCCTCCAGTTGCCGAAGGACGGGCCGGTGGTGGAGGCCGGCCGGATCGCCGGGATCCGGCAGCGGCTGCTGGCGGCGCGCGCCGAGCGGCCCGCGCCCGGCCGGGACGACAAGATCGTGGCCGCCTGGAACGGCCTGGCCGTCGCGGCGCTGGCCGAGTGCGGGGCGTACTTCGACCGGCCGGACCTGATCGACCGGGCCACCGAGGCCGCGGACCTGCTGGTGCGGGTGCACTTCGACGCCACCGCGGGCCGCGCCCGGCTGTCCCGGACCAGCAAGGACGGGGTGGCCGGCCACAACGCGGGCGTCCTGGAGGACTACGGGGACGTGGCCGAGGGCTTCCTGGCGCTGGCGGCCGTCACCGGCGAGGGCGTCTGGCTGGAGTTCGCCGGCTTCCTCACCGACCTGATCATCGACCGGTTCACCGCCGAGGACGGCACCCTCTACGACACCGCGCACGACGCGGAGCAGCTGATCCGGCGCCCCCAGGACCCGACCGACAGCGCCGCCCCGGCCGGCTGGACCGCGGCGGCCGGGGCCCTGCTGACGTACGCCGCGCACACCGGCTCGGCGGCGCACCGGGCCGCGGCGGAACGGGCGCTGGGCGTGGTGCACGCCCTGGGGCCGCGCGCCCCGCGGTTCATCGGCTGGGGACTGGCGGTGGCGGAGGCGCTGCTGGACGGGCCCCGGGAGGTGGCGGTGGTCGGGGACCCGGCGGACGCCGGGCTGGCGCGGCTGCACCGGACGGCGCTGCTCGGTACCGCTCCCGGGGCCGTCGTGGCCGTGGGGGAGCCGGGCGGGGAGGAGTTCCCGCTGCTGGCCGACCGGCCGCTGGTCGAGGGGCGGGCGGCGGCGTACGTGTGCCGGCACTTCGTCTGCGCCGCGCCGACCACGGACGACCGGGCGCTCGCCCGCGAGCTGGGGGCCGTCCGGTCCTGACGCGGGAGGCCGGGGGCCGTCCGCTCCCGACCGGCCCGGATGCGGAAAGGGTCCCGGCCGCGGCCGGGACCCTTCCTCGTCGGTGCGCCGGGCGCGGCTACGCGTGGGAGTAGGCCACCAGCGAGATGCCCACGTAGTGGGTGATGAAGGCCGCCAGGGTCAGCGAGTGGAAGACCTCGTGGAAGCCGAAGAGCCGCGGGGAGGGGTTGGGGCGCTTGAGGCCGTAGATGACCCCGCCCGCGCTGTAGAGCAGTCCGCCGACCACGACCAGGACCAGCACCGCGATCCCGCCGGTCCGCATGAACTCGGGCAGGAAGAAGACGGCCGCCCAGCCCATCGCGATGTAGCAGGGCGTGTAGAGCCAGCGCGGGGCGCCGACCCAGAAGACGCGGAAGGCGATGCCGGCCGCGGCCGCGATCCAGACCGCCCACAGGAGCGTCCGTCCGGTGGAGTCCGGGAGGAGCAGGACGGTCAGCGGGGTATACGTCCCTGCGATGATCAGGAAGATGTTGGCGTGGTCGAGCCGACGCAGCACCGCCTCGCCCCGCGGGCCCCAGGTGCCGCGGTGGTAGAGCCCGCTGACGCCGAAGAGCAGGCAGGCCGTGAGGACGTAGACCCCGCAGGCCACCCGCGCGCGCGTCGAGTCGGTGAAGGCCATCAGCACCAGGCCCGCGATCACCACGGCGGGGAACATCCCGGCGTGCAGCCAGCCGCGCATCTTGGGCTTCACGAAGGCCTCGGCCGGGGCCTCGAGCACGGCCCCGGTGGAGGTGTCGGGTACGGCCCCGGAGGCATCAGAAGTCATGGCGACCATGCTACCTACGGGCCCGTAAGTATCGGCCGGTGTGGCCCGGGTCACTGGTCAGGGGCCCTTGGGTCGCTCGGAACGCGCGCTTTGCCGAAGATTGACACGAGTGGCGATGCTCACGTGAGAGGCCCCCTGGACATATGCGCATACGACACCGATGATCAGATGAGTGCGGTCGGCACCGGATGAGCACCCACGTGAAGCATCCGGGTCGCAGCCCCCACGGGGCATACGTCTTCAAAACCCCTCTACAAGGAGCAATCGTGGCGCGCGACAACGCGGCTCCCCTGTCTGTCCCGACGAACCACCAGGAGCTGACCTCCTGGGTGGCAGAGATCGCTGCCCTCACCCAGCCCGACCGGATCGTCTGGTGCGACGGCTCCGAGTCCGAGTACGAGCGCCTGTGCGAGGAGCTCGTCGCGGCCGGCACCTTCAAGAAGCTCGACCCCGCGAAGCGGCCCAACTCCTACTACGCCGCCTCCGACCCCTCCGACGTCGCGCGCGTCGAGGACCGCACCTTCATCTGCTCCGAGAAGGAGGAGGACGCCGGCCCGACCAACCACTGGAAGGCCCCGGCGGAGATGAAGGAGCTCTTCGCGGGAGAGCAGGGCATCTTCCGCGGCTCCATGAAGGGCCGCACGATGTACGTCGTGCCCTTCTGCATGGGCCCGGTCGGCTCGCCGCTCTCCGCGATCGGCGTCGAGATCACCGACTCCGCCTACGTCGCCGTGGCGATGCGCACCATGACCCGCATGGGACAGGCCGTCCTGGACGAGCTCGGCACCGACGGCTTCTTCGTGAAGGCCGTCCACACCCTCGGCGCGCCGCTCGCCGAGGGCGAGAAGGACGTGCCGTGGCCGTGCAACACCACCAAGTACATCTCGCACTTCCCCGAGAGCCGCGAGATCTGGTCCTTCGGCTCCGGCTACGGCGGCAACGCCCTGCTCGGCAAGAAGTGCTACGCCCTGCGCATCGCCTCCGTCATGGCGCGTGACGAGGGCTGGCTGGCCGAGCACATGCTGATCCTCAAGCTCACCCCGCCGCAGGGTGAGTCCCGCTACGTCGCCGCCGCCTTCCCGTCCGCCTGCGGCAAGACCAACCTGGCCATGCTGGAGCCCACGATCCCCGGCTGGACGGTCGAGACCATCGGCGACGACATCGCCTGGATGCGCTTCGGCGCGGACGGCCGGCTGTACGCCATCAACCCGGAGGCCGGCTTCTTCGGCGTCGCCCCCGGCACCGGCGAGCACACCAACGCCAACGCCATGAAGACGATGTACGCCAACACCGTCTTCACCAACGTCGCGCTCACCCCGGACGGCTCCGACGTCTGGTGGGAGGGCATGACCGAGGAGGCCCCGGCCGAGCTGATCGACTGGAAGGGCAACGCCTGGACCCCCGAGTCGGGGACCCCGGCCGCGCACCCCAACGCCCGCTTCGCCGTGCCGGCCGCGCAGTGCCCGACGATCGCCCCGGAGTGGGAGGACCCCAAGGGCGTCCCGATCTCCGCGATCCTCTTCGGCGGCCGCCGCGCCTCCGCGGTGCCGCTGGTGACCGAGTCCTTCGACTGGAACCACGGCGTCTTCATCGGCTCGAACATCGCCTCCGAGAAGACCGCCGCCGCCGAGGGCAAGGTCGGCGAGCTGCGCCGCGACCCGTTCGCCATGCTGCCGTTCTGCGGCTACAACATGGGCGACTACATGGCCCACTGGGTGCACGTCGCCGCCGACAAGGACCAGGCGAAGCTCCCGAAGATCTACTACGTGAACTGGTTCCGCAAGAACGACGCGGGCAAGTTCGTCTGGCCCGGCTTCGGCGAGAACAGCCGCGTCCTGAAGTGGATCGTCGGCCGCCTCGACGGCACCGCCGAGGGCGTCGAGACCCCCATCGGCGTGCTGCCGACCAAGGCCGCCCTGGACCTGAAGGGCCTCGACATCTCCGACGAGGACCTGGACTTCCTCCTCACGGTCGACAAGGAGGTCTGGCGCGAGGAGGCCGCCCTGGTCCCCGAGCACCTGAACACCTACGGCGACCACACTCCGAAGGAGCTGTGGGACCAGTACCACGCCCTGGTGGAGCGCCTCGGCTGAGCTGAGGCCCCCTGAGGTCCCCTGAACCGCGATGGCCCGTCCCGCTGCACGAACAGCGGGGCGGGCCCTCGCCTTTGGGGTCCCTCAATGCTGTGGCCGGGCCCGACCGGCGCGGCACAGGATGGGGGGATGGGGACTTACCGAGGGCGGGACCGGGCGTACGTGGCACAGCTGCTGGTACCGGGGAGGGCCTGGCGGGGGCCGATGACGGACGGGGCGGAGTGCGCCCGGGTGGCGACGCCGTACGGCACCGTGGCGCTGGGCCGCGTACGGTCCAAGGTGGCGAGCCACGCCGTCGGCGGCGGCCTGCCGGAGGACTGGGTCTTCGCCCTCGACGGCGCCCCGCTGGCCCGCTTCCGGGGCCTGCTCTTCCCGCCCTGGCACCACGCGCAGGTCCGCACCGGCCTGGACGCCACCCTCGACGGCACGGCCTACCGGGTCACCGGCCACCGCGCCCTGCGCCCCTGCCGCCGCGCCATCCGCTTCGACTCCGCCGAGCCCGCTGCCGGCTTCGCCATCACCGGCAACAGCTTCCGCACCCGCATCACCGACGCCACCGGCACGGTCCTCGCCGACAAACCCGCCGGCTGGCGCGTCACCACCCCCACCCCCCGCGTCCTGGCCGCCATAGCCTTCCACGAACTGGCCCGCCTGGAACGCTTCCTGACCAACCCACTGCTGGACCTGGTGTGAGGGCGCCCCGGGGTGCCGGGACCGGTCACGAGCGGTCTCTGTCCTCCAGGTAGGTCGTGTGGGTCTGTTGGCGGCGGGATTCGGATTCTCTTAGGTCCCGCGTCAGGCGGTCGGCTTCGTCGTACAACAGGCCCAGTTGGCGTTCGAGGTGGCGGTCGGGGGACTCCTGGCCGGGGGCCAGGCGGTTCCACCACCTCGTGCGGTGGTAGGTGTCGACCGATTCGGGGAGGTCCTGGCGGATGGCGCGGGCCAGGCGGTGGACGGCTTCCGGGTCGGTGGCGAGGACGTCGGCGACCCAGCCGGGGTCGAGCAGGGCCTCGTAGAGGGCCATCAGCTCGGTGAGCTTGCCGGCCGCGGCCGGGGCCGGGTCGACCTCCTTGATGTAGTCGGCCAGGGTGTCGAAGTCACGCCGCAGCGCGCCCAGTTGTTCCCTCGGGTCGGGGAAGGACGGGGCCGCCACCCGCTCCGGCGGGGCGATCAGCGCGCCGGCGCCGTAGAGGCCGGCGACGACCACCGGCCAGTACGTGCCCGCCAGGCCCGTCAGGGTGAGGGCCACGCCCGCGACCCCGCAGGCGCTGCCGGCCAGGTTCTTCTTCGACTCCAGGTACGCCAGGGCCCTATTGGTAGCCACGGATCTCCTCGAAGGCGCCGTCGAGCGAGCCGTCCCCGCCGGTGGCGTCGAACAGCCGGCCGCCGGTGAGCTTCGCGATGTGGTCGAGTTCGGAGCGGTCCGAGTCGCCGAACAGGATCGGGAAGACCGGGGTGGTCTTCCGGGCCGCCGGCAGCGCCGCGTAGAAGGAGTCGAAGTCCCGGGCCTTGGCGCCCTCGCCGTTCTCCCCGTCCGTCATCAGGACGATCGAGGTGAAGGCGTCCCCGCCGCCCTCGCCCAGGTGCTCGTAGGCCGCCTCCAGGCTGCTGTAGATGGCCGTGCCGCCGTCGGGGGAGAGGGCGTGCACGTCCTCCCGGATGCCGGCCAGGGCCGAGGCCGGGCGGGCCGGGTCGACCACGTGCGTGCTGGTCTTCTTGACCTTCGAGGCGAACGGCATCAGCGTGACCTCCTCCCGGTCCCGGAACCGCCGCCCCACCGGCGAGTCGCCGGTGCCGGTGAGCCGGGTCAGGGCGTCCCGCAGCCGGCCGATCCGGTTGTCGTCCTCCATCGAGCCGGAGGTGTCCAGGACGTAGACCGTGCGGGAGGGCCGGCGCAGTTCGTTCTCGTAGGAGTTCAGCAGGCCGTCGGCGACCGACCGGCTGCCGGGGAAGGGCAGTTCGCGGCGCAGGCTCGCCGGGAGCGCGGCGGGCAGCGCCACTCCGGGCGTCACCGGCCGGCGCAGCGTCTGCCGGGTGATCTCCTGCTGCACCGCGGGCGTGCGCAGGTACGAGGTCAGGGCCCGCATCGAGTCCCGGGCGCCCTGCGGGGCCGCGGTCAGCAGGGTCAGCGGGTAGTCCGCGGTGACCACGCCGTCCTTGGGGCGGATCACCGTCAGGTCCTGCCGAAGTGACAGCAGTACGGACTCGTAGTTGATCAGGGCCGAGACCGACTGGTGGCGGGCGTAGGCCTGGGCCAGCCAGCCCGAGGAGCCCGAGGTCAGCTTCTGGCCCTTGAAGAACTCCTTCAGGTCCGGGGTGACCTTGCGGACGTCCGCGTCGGTCAGCGCGGCCTGCGCGCCCGACAGTCCGGACGCCACCGAGACCAGGGCGGAGAAGCCGGAGTTGGAGCGGACCGGGTCCGTCATGCCGTAGGTGATCTGGCCGGCCCCGACCGCCCGCTCGAGCTGGGACCAGGTGACCTCCCCGTCCTTCCAGCCGAGCACCGCGGCGGTGGCCCGCTTGACGCCCACGGCCACCGCGGAGGTCATCACCGGCGTCTCGTTGGTGATCTTCGAGGCGACCTCGGGGCGCAGCCGCAGGTAGTGGTTGGAGGAGAGCCAGACCGCGTCGTACTTCTTGTCGGCCGCGCCGGAGGCGATCTGCTCGACCGCGTCCAGCGTGCCGCTGAAGGTGAACTTCACGCTCACGCCGGTCTGCTGCCGGGCCCGGTCCAGGACCGGCTGCATGTCGGACAGCTCGGAGGAGGCCAGCACCCGCAGCGTGCCCGGCCGGTACGTCTTCTGGTCCTGCGCCTCGGGCTTCGAGGAGTCGCAGGCGGCCGTGCCCAGGGTCAGCCCCAGGGCCAGCGCCCCCGCCGCCAGCGCGGCACCGGGTCGTCTCACCGTCCGTCCCCTTCCAGTGCGCCGGTGGTCCGGGTGCGCGCCAAGTAGGCGGAGGCCTGCTGGAGTTCACCGGTCAGGGCCTCGACGGTGGCGGCCATCGACTCGGTCGCCCGCACCTTGTAGGTGTCGATCGCGTCCAGGGTCCGGTAGATCTGCCCGAAGGCGGTGCGCAGGGTCTCCGCGCCCACCGCCGGATCGGCGGCGATCCGCTGGATCTCACCGGTCTGGGTGGCCAGCATCTCCGCGTTGCCCCGGATCAGGTCCTCGGTGGTCCCGCGTAGCGCGTTGACCTGCTCGACGACCTTGCGCTGGTTGTCCAGCGCGGAGGCCAGCATCACCGCGATCCGCAGCGCCGAGACCGTGGTGGTCGCGGCCCGCTCGACGCCCTTGATCAGCTCGTCGTTGTTGCGGCGCACCACGTCCATCGCCAGGTATCCCTGGGCGCAGACGGCGAGTTGGGTGAGCAGGTCCTGGTGCTTCTGCCGGACCGGGAAGAGCACGTCCGCGCGGAGCGTGTCGGCCTGGTCCGGGTCGGCCGCCCCGACCTCGGCGATCCGCTGCTCCACCGCCGCGTCCAGGGCCTCGGTGAGCACCGCGTACTCCTGGAGCTTGCCCATGGTCTCCCACAGGCGGGTGCGCTCGGTGTGCAGTGCGGCGTTGTCCCGGCGCAGCTCGTCCTGGCCGCCGCGCAGTGCGCCGACGATCCGGCTGAGGGTGGCCTGCGAGGAGGCGTACTTCGCCACGTGGTCGCGGAACTTGTTGCCGCCGGGCAGCCGGGAGAGGAGCTTGCCCAGGCCCTTGCCGGCGCCCTCGCGCGGGTCCAGGTCCTCGACGGTGCGGCGCAGCTCCACCAGCGAGCCGGCCACCTTGGCCTGCGCGTCGCCGCCGTCGGAGCCGAGCGAGCGGACGGCCCGGTCCAGCATCCGGTTGGACTGCTGGGCGGCGCCCCGGATCTCCTCGGCGCCCAGGCCGGCGATCTCGCCGATCCGGCCGGCGAACTCGGGCGAGCGGGCGTCGAGTCCGGCCAGCGTGCCGACGTACTCGCCGGCCCGGCGGGACATCTCCTCGCGCACCCCGTCCTGGAGCGGCACCAGGCCGGCCGCCTGCTCCCGGCGGACCGGGGCCACCGGATCGGGGGCGGTCAGCACCAGCGGGCCGGGCGGTTCCAGCAGCCCGCCCCCGGTGCCGTTCGTCGTGTCGGTCATCTGTGGTCCCCCCTAGCCCCGGGCCCGCTGCGCCATGGTGCGCAGGATGGCCGCGGTCGGCACCCGCGCCTGGCCGATGCCGGTCAGCGTCTGGTTCAGGTAGTCGGTGTACGGCTTGGTGGCCGCGGTGAACTCCGCCAGCGCGCCCTGCGGGCGGAAGCCGTGCCGGACGGCCAGCTCCCGCAGCCGCTTGTCGGTGCCGAGCAGCTTGCCCAGGGCCTCGCCCTCGGCGGTCAGCGGCACCAGGGTGTGGTCGCTGTAGACCGTGGTGTCCGGGTAGAGCACCACCAGGTCGCCCACGTCCTGCTTCTGCAGCAGCAGCGAGGCCACCTGCGACTCGTAGACCAGCACCAGCGGGTTGCCGACGCTGCTGATGAAGTCGCGGAACGGCGCGTCGGTGCCGGTCTGCTGGGCGCCCTGGGCCGAGATCAGCTCGTGCAGCAGGGGCGCGGTGCGGGCGATGCCGGCCTGGTCGGACACGACCTTGCCGTGCTCGGCGACGTACGAGGTCAGGGCGAGGTAGAGGGCGCCGGAGTTGGAGGCGACCGGGTCGGTGGTGGTGATGAAGACCGAGCCGCTGAGGTCCGGGTGCGCCTGCGCGCCCTTGAGCCGCGACCAGTTGAGGTCGGCGGCCACGCCCTTGAGGTACGGGCCCATCAGGAGCGTGCCGGACTTGGTACCGGCCATCCTGACCAGGCCGTTGTCCGCCAGGACCGTGGCGGCGGCGCGGTGCGCGACCACCACCAGCGGGGAGTAGAAGGGCCGGACGGGGGTCACCTTCAGCGGGGACTTGGCCCGGATCTCCTCGGCCGGGGCCTGGCTGGAGGGGAAGGCGAAGTCGTAGTCCTTGAGCGGGAGTTCGTCCATCGCCCAGGACCCGGAGGTCTCCGTCTGCACCTTCCAGCCGCGGTCCGCGAGGGCCTTGACCACGTCGGGATCGTCAAAGAACTCCGCCTTCTCCGACCCGATCACACCGTGCACGGTCTTCGTTGCCGTGCTGCTTGATCCCTGGCCTCCGCGCCCCGCGACCACGGCGTAGACCACGCCGCCGATCAGCAGGACCGCCAGGGCGATTCCGAGGATGCGTCTCACGGGTGCAGCGTGCTCGCGGAAACCCACATTCCACGGAGAGTCGAATGAACGTCAGGTGACGGACCCGTCCCAACTGGAACTCGCCGCCACCGGGGTCCCGGGGGCGCCCCGGGACGGGTACGTGGCTCCCGGTCCGGCGCCTGCGCGGCCCCGGACCGGGGCCGTCAGCGGGCCGCGGCGGGGGCGAGCGCGGCGGCGTGCGCGTCCATCCGCTCGGCGGCGAGGATCGCGACGGTGGTGTCCGCCCGGGAGGCGGCGACGAGCAGCGCCCGGGCGGCGAGGTCGTGGGCGCGCTCGTGCAGGGCGCGGGTGTCCTGCTCGCTGCGGCCGGCGTGCCGGGCCGGCGGGGTGCCGCGCAGCCGGGCGATCTGGCCCGCGATGCGCTCGGCCGCCTGGTCCAGGCCCAGCTCGTCGGTGACGGTCAGGAGCGCGCCGAGGTGGCCGGCGAGCTGGACGTCCAGCTCCTCGCCCCGGCTGCGGTGCGGGATCTCGGGGCGGCCGGTGCCGGTCATGCGGTGGACCGACTTGGTGCGGATCGGCTCGTACATGAGGAGGCCTCCTGGCGTGGTCAGGAGGCCATCCTACCTTGGATCGGTTCTAAAGTAGAGCTGTGTCCAATTATCGGCGGCCCGGATGCGGCCCGGAGGGGGTTCGGAAGCCGGCCGGGGGCGGGTCAGCGCTGGCTGTAGCCGTCCAGGAAGTTCCCGATCCGGGTGACCGCGTCTGCCAGGTCCTTGGCGTTCGGCAGGGTGACGATGCGGAAGTGGTCGGGCTCGGGCCAGTTGAAGCCGGTGCCGTGCACGACCATGATCTTCTCGGCCCGCAGCAGGTCCAGGACCATCTGCCGGTCGTCCTTGATCTTGTAGACGGACGGGTCCAGCCGCGGGAAGGCGTACAGCGCGCCCTTGGGCTTCACGCAGGTCACGCCCGGGATCTGGGTCAGCAGGTCGTACGCGACGTCGCGCTGCTCCAGGATCCGGCCGCCGGGCAGGACCAGGTCCTCGATGGACTGCCGGCCGCCCAGCGCGGTGGCCACCGCGTGCTGCGAGGGCATGTTCGCGCACAGGCGCATGTTGGCCAGGATGGTCAGGCCCTCGATGTACGAGGCGGCGTGCTTCTTGGGCCCGCAGACCGCCAGCCAGCCGCTGCGGAAGCCGGCCACCCGGTAGTTCTTCGACAGGCCGTTGAAGGTCAGCACCATCAGGTCCGGCGCGATGGCGGCGGTGTTGGTGTGCGTGGTGCCGTCGTAGAGGATCCGGTCGTAGATCTCGTCCGAGCAGACGACCAGGTTGTGCCGGCGGGCGATGTCGGTCAGCCCGCGCAGCATCTCGTCGTCGTAGACCGCGCCGGTCGGGTTGTTCGGGTTGATGATCACCAGGGCGCGGGTGCGGTCGGTGATCTTGCGCTCGATGTCGGCGAGGTCCGGCATCCAGTCCGACTGCTCGTCGCAGCGGTAGTGCACCGCGGTGCCGCCGGCCAGCGAGACCGAGGCGGTCCACAGCGGGTAGTCGGGGGCCGGGACCAGGACCTCGTCGCCGTCGTCGAGCAGCGCCTGCATCGACATCTGGATCAGCTCGGAGGCGCCGTTGCCGAGGTAGATGTCCTCGACGTCCAGCTCGATGCCCTTGGTCTGGTAGTGCTGCATGACCGCGCGGCGTGCCGCCAGCAGGCCCTTGGCGTCCCCGTAGCCGTGGGCGTTGCCCAGGTTGCGGAGCATGTCCTCGAGGATCTCGGGCGGGCACTCGAAACCGAATGCCGCCGGGTTACCGGTGTTCAGCTTGAGGATGCGGTGGCCTGCTGCCTCCAGGCGCATCGCTTCCTCGAGGACCGGGCCCCGGATCTCGTAACAGACGTTGGCGAGCTTCGTCGACTGGATCACCTGCATGACAGGACTGTACGGGGCCCGGCGGGGGCCGTGCAGGGGGTTTGCCGCCCGGACGGCTCCGGGGAAATGTCCGTTTTCAGCCTTCATAAGGGCCGGGTGGCGCCATGCCTTGGAATCCGGTCCGCCGACGGCCCGGGGCCTGCGGAATGCCCGCCGGCGGGCCGGCTGCGGTGGAACCGTGTTGCGCTCGTCACGCTGCTGCGGGCGCCTTACCTGGCCTGCCCTGCCGGGTCCGCCTCACCGGCTCTGCCCTACAGGGTCTGGGCCGTGGCCAGGGCCCCGAAGGCCAGCAGCAGGCCGCAGATGCTGAGGTTCACCGCGCGGTGCTCCCAGAAGACGGCGGCGAACTCCCGGATGGTGGCGCTCGGCCAGAAGTACCGGGCGGTGGGCGAGCCGAGCACCTGGCCGTTGACCCCGGCCCGGCGGGCGGTCATCGCGGCCCGGAAGGCGTGGAAGTCGTTGGTCACCACCACGCACCGGTAGCCCGGGTCCTCCGCGGTCATCAGGGCCCGGCTGAAGCGCAGGTTCTCGTCGGTGGAGCGGGAGCGGTCCTCGACGCGCAGGTCCTCGGCCGGGACCCCGCGGGCCAGCAGCCAGTCGGCCATGGCCCGGCCCTCCGGCAGCGCCTCGTCCTGCCCCTGGCCGCCGGAGGTGAGCAGGAGCGGGGGCCGGCCGCCCCGCGCGAGCTGGGCGGCGTAGATGCGGCGGCCCTTCTCCAGGCGGGAGGCGAGCAGCGGGGGCACCCGGTCGCCGCCGATCAGGCCGGAGCCGAGCACGACCACGTAGTCGACGTTCCCGCGGACCGTGATGCGGCCGTAGAGGTACGCGTACCCGAGGAAGCACAGGAAGATGAAGGAGACGTAGGCGACCAGCATCACCAGGGTCACCACCAGTGCGTCGACGGTGGGCGAGCCGTCGTCGCGTACCCCGGCCAGCAGGGCGACCAGGGCCAGGATCGCCACTCCCGCCACCAGCGACAGCAGGTTCGCCGGGCTCCGGCCCTCCTTGCGGACCATGGTCATGCCGTTGGCCACCAGGAAGCAGCCGAGGGCGACGGAGCCGAGGGCGGGGACCGCGAAGACCGCCAACAGGATGACCTCGGCCACCAGGGTGGGGGCCTTGGCCAGCTGCGCCAGCAGCGCCAGCGACAGGGCGATGCAGGTCAGGCCCAGCAGCACGGCGTTGCGGAACCGGCGGCGGTCCTCGCGGACGCTCAGCAGGAAGCAGACCAGCAGCACGGCGGCGGGGACGAAGGCGATCACGGAGCCATCGTATGTACGTGTGCCGCGGGTGGTCGTGGTGCGCGGGGAGGTGCTTGCGGGGGTGTGGCAGGCTGGTCCGGAGGCAGGCCCGGGCCGGGGATGACCGCAGGTCACGGCGAAGCCGCTTGTCCCCGGGGTGGGCCTGCCGCAGGGCCTGCGGGCCGCGCCCCCGCAAGCGGCGGGGACCCGCGCACCACGACCACCTGCCGTGGGCGCCCTTGCCGGGTCCGGTGGCTGGGCCCGGCCGCTGCGCGGAGCCGTTCCCCACCCCGCCCCTTCCCGAAACCGTGGGCTCCGCCCCCGGACCCCCGCGCCTCAATCGCCGGCGAGGCTGGCTTTGCCCGCCCTACCCCGCCGGCTCCCGTCGTACCGACCTCCCCGCCATCACCTGCGTCCGCCGCCCGTCGCGGATGACGAAGCGGCCGTCGATCAGGACGTGGGGGATGCCGGTCGGGAGGCGGCGGGGGGTGGGGAAGTCCGAGCCGGCCGCGACGGTCGCCGGGTCGAAGAGGACCAGGTCCGCGCGGTAGCCCTCGCGGACCAGGCCGCGGTCGGGGAGGCGGAGGCGGGCGGCCGGGCGGCCGGCGAGGTGGGCCACGCACTCCTCCAAGGACAGCACGCCGAGTTCGCGCACGTACCGGCCGAGGTAGTGCGGGAAGGTCCCGTAGGCCCGCGGGTGCGGCTTCGCGCCCTGGAGGATGCCGTCCGAGCCGCCGGTGTGCACCCGGTGGCGCATGATCGTCCGGACGTTCTCCTCGTGGCCGACGTGCTGGAGCACGGTCGGCCCCAGCCGGTCGGCCAGCAGCAGCTCCCGGGCCTGTGCCCAGCCGGTCAGCCGGTGCCCGACGTACCGGGCGAGCCCGGCGTCGACCACCCCCGACACCTCCACCGACGCCCAGTCCACCGGCACCCCGTGGCAGCCGTCCGACCCGGTCACCTCCAGCGCGTACCGGATCCGCTCGGCGGCGGCCGGGTCGCGCAGCCGCGCCAGCAGCGCGGCCGGCCCGCCCTCGTGGGCCCAGCTCGGCAGCAGCGCCGCCAGCGTGGTGCAGCCGGGGGTGTACGGGTAGCTGTCCAGGGTGATGTCCACGCCCTCGGCCAGCGCCCGGTCCAGCAGCGCCAGCAGCTCCCCGGCCCGGCCGGCGTTCTCGGCGAAGTTCATGGTGGCGTGGGCCAGGTGCAGGGCGCAGCCGGCCCGCCGGGCGAGCGCGACCATCTCCTCGTACGCGGCCAGCGCGCCGCGCCCGTACGAGCGGTGGTGCGGGCAGTAGTAGCCGCCGTACCGGGCCACCACCTCGCACAGCTCGGTCAGCTCGGCGCCGTCCGCGTACATCCCGGGCGTGTAGGTCAGCCCCGAGGACATGCCCACCGCCCCCTCCGCCAGGCCCTGGGCGACCAGCGCGCGCATCCGGGCCCGCTCGGCCGGGCCGGCCGGCCGGTCCGACCAGCCCACCGCGAGGGCCCGGACGGTGCCCTGCGGCACCAGGTACGCGGCGTTGACCGCGATGCCCTCGCCGTCCAGGCCCCGGCCGGCGAAGGCCCGGTCCAGCCGGTCCAGGTACTCCCCGACGGACCGCCAGTCCAGGTCGAGGTCCGAGCCGTCGCCGTTCCAGCCCGCGATGGCGGCCCGGACCTCGCCCAGGGTCCGCTCGTCCACCGGCGCGTACGAGAGCCCGTCCTGGCCCAGCACCTCCAGCGTCACGCCCTGGGCGGCCTTGGCGCTGTGGTCCGGGTCCCGCAGCAGCGCCAGGTCGCTGTGGGCGTGCATGTCGACGAAGCCGGGGGCCAGGGCCAGCCCTCCGGCGTCGAGGGTCAGCCGCCCGCCGCCGGGTATCCGGCCGCCCGGCTCGATCGCGGCGATCCGGCCGCCGCGCAGCCCGACGTCGGCGCGGTACGAGGGCCCGCCGGTGCCGTCGACGACCAGCGCGCCGCGGATGACCAGGTCCACGGCCGGGCCTAGAAGAAGGTGCGGACGAACTCGACGACCGTGCCGTCCTCGTCCGTGACCGGGATCAGCGGCCACTTCTCGAAGATCGTGCACGGGTGGGACATGCCGAGCGCCACCCAGTCCCCGACCTCCAGTTGCGCCTCGGGCCCGGTCGCCAGCCAGGCGTGCTGGTCGGAGAGCTTGGTGACGGTGATGCCGGTGGCCGGCCGCTCCCGCCCGTCGGCCCCGCGCACCGCCTCGGCCTCGGGCAGGCCGAGGTCGTAGGCGATGTCCCGCTTGCCGGCGTTGACGAAGGCCTGGTCGGGGGAGGGGCGGGAGACCACCTGGGTCCAGAGCCGGAAGGCGGGCAGCAGGCCGCCCTCGTCGGGGACGCGGTTGAAGGGGGTGAGCCGGGTGTACCAGCCGTGGTCGTGCGAGACGTACGCGCCGGAGCGGAGCAACTTCAGTACGGGGAGCGAGAGTTCGGGCAGCTCGGCGAAGACGTCGGCGACCGCGTCGAACCAGGCGCTGCCGCCCGCGCTGACCACGACCTCCTCGAGGCCGGTGCCGGCGAACCGGCCGGCCTTGTCGAACTCGGCGGCCAGCGCGGTCAGCCGGCGCAGCCAGGCGTGCACCTTCGCGGCGTCGGCCTCGGGCACCTCGGCCTCGTAGCCGGCCACGCCGACCAGCCGCAGCGTGGTGGTGGCGGCGACCGCGTCGGCCACCGCCCGGCACTCCTCCTCGGTACGGGCGCCGGTGCGGGCACCTTCACCGGCGCCGAGCTCGACGACCACGTCGAGCGGGCGGGCCGCGCCGGCATCGGTCAGGGCCGCCGCCATCAGCTCGACCCCGCGGACCGAGTCCACGTAGCAGACGAACCGGAACTCCGGGTCGGCGGCCAGCTCGGCGGCGACCCAGGCGAGGGCGGCCGGGTCGACCAGCTCGTTGGCGAGGAAGATCCGCTCGATGCCGAACGCCCGGTAGACCCGGGCCTGGTGGGGCACGGCCGCGGTGATGCCCCAGGCACCGCGGTCGAGTTGGCGGCGGAAGAGCTGCGGGGCCATGCAGGTCTTGCCGTGCGGGGCGAAGGCGAGCCCGTGCCGCTCGGCGTACTCCTCCAGGGCGGCGAGGTTGTGCTCGAGGGCGGCGGCGGAGAGCGTCAGCACGGGGGTGGTGAAGCCGCCGGTGTACAGGTCCCGGCGCTCCGCTGCCAGTTCGCCGACGGTCAGGCCGGCCGCCGCGGGCGGCAGGCCCTTGAAGCGGTGGTCGACGGTTTCCTCTGCGAGTTCGGCCAGTCGTCGCGCGGTGTCCATGCCCATCCTTCCGGTTGCCGCATCCCGTTGCACAGGATGCAACGTTCGTTGCAAGCCTCGCTCCTCGCTGTCTAGCATCCGCGAGGAGGAGTGGTCAACGACCCTAAGGGGCGGCGGGATGGACGTGGTCGCGCTCGGCGAGTCGATGGCGGTGCTGCGGCCGGCCGGCCCCGGCGGGCTGGCGGGGGCGGAGCTCTTCGCCCGCGGCGCCGGCGGCGCCGAGTCCAATGTCGCCTGTGCGCTGGCGGCGGCCGGGCACCGGGTGCGCTGGCTCAGCCGGCTGGGCGCCGACGCCTTCGGCTCGTACGTCCTCTCCTCGGTCGCCGGGTACGGCGTGGACGTGGCGCACGTCCAGCGCGACCCGGACCGGCCCACCGGCGTCTACTTCCGCACCGCCGCCGACCGCGCCGCGGGACCGGCCGAGACCGCCTACTACCGGCACGGCTCGGCCGCCTCCGCGATGTCCCCGGCGAGCTTCCCGCCCGCCCTCCTGCGCAGCGCCCGGATCCTGCACCTGACGGGCATCACGGCCGGGCTCTCGCCCTCCTGCGCCGCGCTGGTCACCGGGCTGCTCGCGGACGGGGACCGGCCCCCGGTCTCCTTCGACGTCAACCACCGCCCGGCGCTGGCCCAGGACCCCGGCCTGCTGCTCGCCCTCGCCCGCCGGGCCGAGCTGGTCTTCACCGGCCTCGACGAGGCCGCGGCCCTGTGGGGGTGCGCCACCCCCGAGGACGTCCGCGCGCTGCTGCCGGAACCGGCCCAGCTCGTCGTCAAGCAGGGTCCGGCCGGCGCCACCCTCTTCACCCGGGACGCGGTCCTCGCCGAGCCCGCGCCGCCCGCCCGGATCGTGGCCGCCACCGGCGCGGGGGACGGCTTCGCCGCCGGGTACCTGGACGGGCTGCTGCGCGGGCTGCCGCCCCGGGAGCGGCTGCGCGGCGGGCACGCCTTCGCCGCGGCGGCCCTCGCCGCCCCCGGTGACCTGCCCGGCCCGGGAGCCAGTAGCCTCGGCCGCCGGAAGGCAACGACGGAGGACCACCCATGAGCCAGACCGTGGACCGGGCGCTGCGGATCCTGCCGGTGCTCGCCAAGGGCCCCGCGGACCTCGGGACGGTGGCGGCCGAGCTGGACGTGCACAAGTCCACCGCGCTGCGGCTGCTGCGGACCCTGCACGAGCACCGCTTCGTCTACCGGCAGGAGGACGGCCGCTACCGGCTCGGCAGCCGGCTCTTCGCCCTGGCCGCGCAGGCCGTGGAGAACCTGGACGTGCGCGAGATCGCGCACCCGCACCTGGCCGCGCTCGGCGAGCTCACCGGGCACACCGTGCACCTCGCCGTCCACCAGGACGACGAGGTCCTCTACATCGACAAGATCGACAGCCGGTACCCGGTGCGGATGTACAGCCGCATCGGCAAGCCGGTCGCCATCACCGTGGCCGCGGTCGCCAAGCTGCTCCTGGCCGACCTGCCGCCGGACCGGCTCGCGGCGGTGGCCGCGCGGCTGGAGTACCCGGCGTACACGTCCCGTTCCACCCCGGACGCCGCCGCCTTCCTGGCCGAGCTGGCGACCGTGCGGGCCCAGGGCTGGGCCACCGACCTGGGCGGCCACGAGGAGTCCATCAACTGCGTGGCCGCGCCGGTGCGCGACCACGAGGGGCGGGTCGTCGCCGCGCTGTCGCTCTCCGCGCCCAACGTGGTGGTCGGCGCCGAGGGACTGCTCGCCCTGCTGCCCGAGGTGCGCCGCACCGCCCGGGCCATCAGCCACGACTACTCCGGAACGGACAGCTAGTGACCGAGCACGCGCACCAGGAGCAGGACTTGAGCCGCAAGACCGCCGTCACCCCCGCCACCCACACGGCCCCGCCGGCCCGCTTCTCGCACGGCGTCCGCAAGGGCAACATCCTCCAGGTGGCCGGTCAGGTCGGCTTCCTGCCCGCGGTGGCGGGGCAGCCGCCCACCCCGGCCGGGCCGACCCTGCGCGAGCAGACCCTCCAGACGCTGGAGAACGTCCGCTCCGTGCTCGAGGCCGGCGGCGCGAGCTGGGACGACGCGATGATGATCCGGGTCTACCTCACCGACACCGGGCACTTCGCCGAGATGAACGAGATCTACAACGCCTACTTCGACGAGCAGGGCCTCAAGGAGGCGCCGGCCGCCCGCACCACCGTGTACGTCGGGCTGCCCGCCGGGCTGCTGGTCGAGATCGACGCGCTGGCCGTGCTGGACCGGTAGCGGACGCGGCGAAGGGGCGCCCCCCTGGCGGTGGGGCGCCCCTCCCGGTACCACGGTGGGTGCACCGGCCCGGTTCAGCTCACCGGGCCCGGCGCACCGCGGCTAGGGGGTGCAGTACGTCTAGGTGGTGCAGTACGTCGACTCCTTGCCGATGGACCGGTACATGCAGTCGGCGTTCTCCAGCAGCTGGAGCACCGCGTCCCGGTTGCGGGCGGTCTCCCGCTCGATCACCTCGTCGGGCGGGTAGAAGCCGCCGTCCCAGGAGTCCGTGGGGTACATCTCGAAGGTGTAGGCGAAGATCTTCTGGGTGCCCCAGAGGTAGTCGTCGATCGACCCGTCCGTGATGTAGAGGTCGCTGGACTGCTCGGGGGTGTAGCCGTTGCTGGCCGCCATCCGCTTGCCGATGGTGGAGAAGGCCTTCTGGTCGTCGGCGGTCAGGCCGGCCGCGGTGTCCGCGGTGGTCCAGCCGTAGGGCCACAGCACCAGTTCGCTGTAGGTGTGGAAGTCGATGGCGGCCGTGATCTGCTGCTTGCCGCCGACCACCCGGCTCTTGGCGAAGTCCGCGACCACCTTGACCTCGGGAGCCGACTCGGGGGCGGAGCCGCGGTAGGTCTCCGAGGACTTGCTGCTGCTGGAGCCGCCGCAGCAGCCCCACTTGTAGTTCCAGTTGCGGTTCAGGTCGGTGCCGACGTACGAGGAACCGGAGTTGGGCTGCCGGTTCTTGCGCCAGGAGCGGTAGGAGCCGGTGGCGATGTCGTACTCGCCGCCGTCCGGGTTGAGGTCCGGGACGATCCAGATCTCGCGCTCGTTGACCATCTTGGTGATCCGCGGGTCGCTGCCGTAGCCGGCGCCGAACTCCCGCATCAGGTAGAGCGCCATCTCGACGGTCAGGTGCTCACGGGCGTGCTGGTGGTGCGTGAACAGCACCTCGGGCTCGTTCTCGTCGGTGCCGACGTTGTCGCTGATCTTGATGGCGACGATGTCCCGGCCCTGGTACGACTTCCCGATCACCCGCTTGCTCATGATGGACGGGTACGCGGCCAGCCGGGAGTCGATCTCCGCGTTCATCTCGGCGTAGTTGTGGTACTTGGAGTCGCTGGTCGGGAAGTCCATGGGGGTGGGCGCGACCCCCGGCAGCGACCGGGTGCCCGGGCCGGGCAGGGCCTTGAGCCGGAGCCCCATGGCGCGGAGCTTCCTGGCCTGCATGGTGTCGGCGCTGACCACCACGCGGTGGGCGTCCACCTCGTCGATGGAGACGCCCACCCCGGTGAGCCTGGCCCGGTCGGCCAGGGTGGAGACGCCCTGGATCTCGTACTGGACGATCGCCTCGTCCTGGGTCGCCGTGGAGGGGGCGGGGGACGGGGACGCGCTGGCGCTGACGCCGACGGCGGGTGCGCCGAGGGCGAGCGTGAGAAGGGCCGCGAGGGTGGCGGCCTTCCGTGGGCGTAGCCGCATGAAATCTCCTGGGGTCGGAGGTGTGGGGGTGGCTCCGTGCGGACGCGCACAGCGTGCGCTTATGACATGGACCGGTCAAGAGGCCGAGTTCGGCCACGTCCGGGCCCGTCCGCAAGTCGTACACCCCCACCCCGCCTTCCCCGGGTTACGGCAGGCCGTGGACCTTCGGACCCACCGATCCGGACCAGGCGTTCCCGGCCTTCGCATCCCAGTTCGTCGACCAGGTCATCGCACCGCGCAGCCCCGGGTACGTCTTGGAGGGCTTGAAGGAGCCGCAGCCGGTACCGCGGGCCAGGCAGTCCAGGGCGTTGTTCACCACGGACGGGGAGACGTAGCCGCTGCCCGCACCGCTGGTGGAGGCCGGCAGGCCCAGGCCCACCTGCGAGGGGTCGAGACCGCCCTCGAGCTGGATGCAGGCCAGGGCGGTCAGGAAGTCCACCGAGCCCTGCGAGTAGACCTTGCCGTCGCAGCCGTTCATCGCGCCGCTGTTGTAGTACTGCATGTTGACCACGGTCAGGATGTCCTTCACGTTCAGCGCCGTCTTGAAATAGGCGTTGGACGGGGACTGCATGTCGATGGTCTGCGGCGCCATGGTGAGCACGAAGCCGGACCCGGCCTTCTGCGCCAGCGAGCGCAGCGCCTGGGTCATGTAGGTGGCGTTGAGGCCGTTCTCCAGGTCGATGTCGATGCCGCTGAAGCCGTACTCCTGCATCAGCGCGTACGCCGAGTTGGCGAGGTTGTTCGCGGAGGCGGAGTCGTTGACCGAGATGGTCCCCTTCTCGCCGCCGATGGAGAGCACCACCGACTTGCCGGCCGCCTTCTTCGCGGCGATGTCGGCCTTGAACTGCGCCACGGTGTAGCCGCCCAGCCCGGCCGAGTCGAGGTTGAAGGCGATGGCGCCGGGCGTGGTGGTGGCGTCGGCGAAGGCGACCGCGATGATGTCGTACTGCGCCTGCACGTCGGAGAGCTTCTGGACGGTGGCGCCGTTGTTGAAGTTCTGCCAGTAGCCCGTCAGGGCGTGCTTGGGCACCGACGGGTTCGGGTTCGGGTCGGTGCCGCCGGTGGTGGTGGTCGCGCTCACCGGCGCGGACTTCGGGCCCTCGCCGGCCGCGTTGAAGGCGCTCACGCTGAAGGAGTACGTGGTCGAGGCGGCCAGGCCGGTGACGGCGGCGCTGGTGCCGGTGACCGTCTGGACGCGGGTGCCGCCCTGGTAGACGTAGTAGCCCGCGGCGCCGCTCACCGCGTTCCAGCTCAGGTTCACGGAGGAGGCGGTCGCGCCGCCCGCTGCGAGCCCGGCCGGGGCGCCCGGGACGGTCGGGCCGGGGTCGGTGCCCCCGCCGCCGTCCGGTCCGAAGACGCTGACGTCGTCGGCCAGGTAGGCGGGCTGGCCGTACCAGCCGTGCGTGTAGACGGTCACCTGGGTGGTGTTCGCGCCGGTGGTGAAGGTGGTGGACAGCTTCTCCCAGGCGCCGCTGCCGCCCGGGGTCCAGGTGGAGGCGTCCGAGGTGCCGGTGCCGGTGGCGCCGAGGTAGACGTAGCTGCCCTGCACCCAGGTGCTCAGCGTGTAGGTCGAGTTGGGCTTGACCGTCACGACCTGCGAGCACTTGGCGTTGTCCTGGCCGGAGGGGGTGGCCTTGAGGGCGCCGGCGCCGGTGTGGACGGGGGAGGAGACGGCGGCGCCGCTGCCCGCCGAACAGGTCCAGTTGGCCAGCCCGCTCTCGAAGCCCGCGTTGCGGGCGACGTTCACGTCGGCGGCCTGGGCCTGCCCGGCGGCGAAGGCGGTCAGGCCGGCGGCGGTGAGGGAGGCGGCGGCGAGCAGGGAAAGGGAGCGTATGCGGTTCACGAAGACTCCGTGGGGGGAGTGATGGCTTGGGGAGGTGGTGCCTGTGGGGCGTGGCGGTGCCGTGGGGCGTGGCGGTGCCGTGAGGTCCGGTGGGGCCGTGGGCTGAAGTGGGGGCGCCCGCCCCCAAGTTGGTCCAGACCAATCTCCGTGTCAACCCCTCGCGCACGGCGCCCGGGGCCCGAATTCCGCTGTCCTTTTCCGATCGCGACCTGGCCGGGCATTGCTCCGTCGCTGATCAGCCAATGGCCGTCCGGTGGCCGAACGTTGGCGGACGTAAATCAGCCAGTGACCGAATGTCTCCGGTTCCGTGGGCTTTCTTTCCGCCCCGGTTGGGGTGACGGTGGAGCGGTGCTCCACCCCTTCTTGTCCCGGTTTCCGGTCAACTGCCCCCGGGGTGGCGGCCACGGGAAACGGCAAGGCACTGCCTTGGCAGGTAGGACGCGGATATGGTGCTGGGGCAGGAGGGCCGAGCAGTGATCATTTGCGGTCGCGCAATACCCGCGCGCCCGTGGTGACCGGGGTGAACGGGGGATTCACATGCCGACCGCCATCGCAGTCACCAGCCCGGATCTGGTGCTGCCCGCCGCCGACCGGCACACGCCGCCGGCCGTGGTGCTGCAGTCCCCCGAGGAGACCCCGCTGGAGGGTTCGCTCGCCGAGATGACGGGCCTGATCGAACGGCACGGCTACGTGGTCGTCGCCGTCTCCAGCGCCCTGCCGGCCGCCGTCACCCGCCGGCTGCACACCGTCCGCGCCATTCTGGAGAGCGACCGGATCGCACTACTGGAGGTCGAACTCCCGCCGCTGGGACTGGCCCTGCTGGTCCGTCAACTGCGCCAGCTGTCCGTCTGCGACTTCAGCCCGGGGGTGCTCGCCGCCGCCGCCCGGCTGCTCACCCACTACATCCACGCGGGCGCCCTGCTCGGCTCGGTCGCCCGGCTGGACCGGATCCCGGTCGGCCTCAAGGCGCACGCCCGGTCCTTCCTGCGCGGCACGCAGTTCGCCGTCCTCGCCAACCCGCGCCCCCACCTCGCCAAGCTGGGGCCGGGCGGGGCCGGGATGCCGCCCGGGCCGGAGTTCACCACCCAGCTCACCTTCGCCCGCGGCCAGCTCACCTCCGAGTGGGTGGCCGCCGAACTGGCCCCCGCCTGGCAGGTCCAGGGGGTGCTGGAGGCCCCGCTGCCGGCCGACTCGGCCGCCTGGTGGGCCACCTCCCGGCTGGTGGAGTTCGCCGCCGCCATCCCGGACGTCTCGGTCCTCTACCAGCTGGTGGCCTCGGTGCGCCGGGCCCGGTGCCACTGGTGCGGGCTCGAACTCATCGGCGACCGCTGCGGATTCTGCGCCGCCCCGGTGGCCCCACCGGTGGCCGCCGTCCCGTAGCGGCGGCCGCACGGCCCCGGCCGGACCCGACCGCCCGCCACCATCGCCCGCGGCCGCCACCGCGACCGACCCGCCCCCGATCACGCCCCGACGACAGACCGACGACCGACCGACGACCGACCGACGACGACCGACCGACCCACGACGACGAGGTAGTCCGGCCCATGAACTCACGCCAGCGACGCGGTGTCATCCTGCTCGTGCTCTCCGTCCTGTGCGCGCTCGCCGCCTTCGCCGGGGTCCTCACCGTGATCGGCGACGTCAACTCCAAGGTCGGCCCGGAGGTGGTGGCCTACCGGGTGCGCGGTGACATAGCGCCCTACACCGAGCTGGAACCGGGCCAGTTCCAGCGGGTCAAGATCCCCAAGCGCTGGCTGCCGGACACCGCCGTCACCGACCTCGCCGAGGTGCGCGGCAAGACCGTGCTGAGCACCCTCCAGGGCGGCTCCCTCCTCCAGCGCGACGCGATCGTGGACCGGCCGGCGCTGAAGGCGGGGGAGCAGGAGATCGCCATCATGATCGACGCCTCCACCGGGGTCGCCGGCAAGATCCGCCCCGGCGACAAGGTCAACATCATCGGCACCTACAAGGCGAAGCGGCAGACCGACCCGGACATCGCCCGGGTGATGGTCACCAACGCGCGGGTGCTCAACGTCGGCAAGCTCACCCCCCTCGACCCCAAGGACGACAGCCGCCAGCGGGACCGGGACGGGGTTCCCATCACCTTCGCCCTGGGCATCAAGGACGCCGAGCGGGTCGCCTTCGCCGAGTCCTTCGCCGTGCACGTCCGCCTGACCCTGCTGGCCCCGGGCACTGAGACGCAGCTGCCCCCGAGCGACCGCACGTACACCCTCGAAGGGGACAAGTGAGGCCCGGATGAGCACCCGTATCCTCCCGGCGGTCGGTGACCCGGACGCCGCCCGCTCCGTCACCGCCGTCCTCGGCCAGCTGGCCGGCGCCGAGCCGCTGCCGCCGGTGGCCGACTCCACCTCGCTGCTCGACCAGCTGGCCCGGCTGGCCGGCGAGTCCCTGGACGAGCTGCCCGAAGTGGTCCTGGTCCACGAGCGGATCGGCCCGGTCCCGGCCCTGGAGCTGATCCGCGAGGTGGCCCTGCGCTTCCCCGCGGTCGGCGTGGTGCTGGTGACCGCCGACACCAGCCCGGGCCTGTTCGCCGCGGCCATGGACTCCGGCGCCCGGGGCCTGGTCGGCCTGCCGCTGTCGTACGAGGAGCTGGCCGCGCGCGTGCAGGCCGCCGCCCAGTGGTCCGTGGGCGTCCGGCGGCACCTGGGGCGCGGCGGGGACGTCTTCACCGGCCCCGGCGGCACGGTGGTGACCGTCAGCGGGGCCAAGGGCGGGGTCGGCACCACCGTGACGGCCGTCCAGCTGGCGCTGGCCGCGGCCGCCTCCGGCCGGCGTACCGCCCTGCTCGACCTCGACCTGCAGGCCGGGGACGTCGCCTCGTACCTGGACGTGCAGTTCCGCCGCTCGGTGGTGGACCTGGCCGGCATCCAGGACATCTCCCCGCGGGTCCTCCAGGACGCGGTCTACGACGACCGCACCGGGCTGGCCCTGCTGCTGGCCCCGGCCGAGGGCGAGCGCGGCGAGGAGGTCACCGACCGGGCCGCCCGGCAGGTGGTCAGCGCCCTGCGCAACCGCTACGAGCTGGTGGTGGTCGACTGCGGCAGCCAGCTCACCGGCGCCGGCGCCGCGGCGATCGAGATGGCCGACACCGCGGTCCTGGTGGTCACCCCGGACGTGGTGGCGGTCCGGGCGGCCAAGCGGACGGTACGGATGTGGGACCGCCTCCAGGTCCGCAAGGCGGAGGAGACGACCGTGGTCGTCAACCGGTACACCAAGCACACCGAGATCCAGCCGGCCCTGATCGAGAAGATCACCAGGACGAAGGTGGCCCGGACCGCGGTCCCGGCGGCCTTCAAGGAGCTCCAGCCGGTGGTCGACGCCGGCCGCCTCCAGGACCTGGACAACCGCTCCACCGTCAAGCAGGCCCTGTGGGGCGTGGCCGGCGAACTGGGGCTGACCCGCCGCCCGGAGGAGGCCGCCGCCGACAACCTGCCGGTCCCGGCCGGCCGGGGCGCCCGGGCCGGCCGCGGCAAGGGCGGCGGCCGCGGCACCCGGAGCGCGGAGCTGGCGCTGCGCGCGGACCGGGGCGCGATCGGCCTCTTCAAGCGGCGCGGCGGCGCGGGCGGCACCGCGGAGGGGGAGGGCTGAGGCGTGGGCTTCTCCCGTGGGAGGCGGGGCCGGCGCGGGCCGGCCGCAGGGATCGGGACCCGGCGCGGGCCGGCCGCGGGGGCCCGGCGCGGGCCGGACCGCCGGCCGCGCGGCGACCGGGGCCAGACCGCCGTCGAGTTCGTCGGGATGTTCCCGATCGTCCTGCTGCTGATCATGGCCGTCTGGGAGTGCGTGGTGATCGGCTACGGCATCTCGCTGGCCGGGAACGCCGCGGACGAGGCGGCCCGGGCCGGCGCGGTCCACGACTCCGACGCGGGCGCCTGCGCCGCCGCTGCCGGCAAGCACATCTCCGGGGCCTGGGACATGAGCGTGGAGTGCGGGGCCGTGGGCGACGTCTACAAGGCCACCGTCGACGTCAAGGTGCCGCTCTTCTACCCCGGCCTGCTCAATTTCGACATGCACCTGCGGGCCACCGGCGGAGCCGCCGTCGAGAAGCGGGAGGACTGACATGCGCAGGATCGGGAAACGCGACCGGGGCCAGGTGGCCATCGAGTACATCGGCTTCGTCCCCATCCTGCTCTTCGTCGGCCTCGCGGGGATCCAACTCGGCTACGTGGCCTACGCGTACGAACAGGCCGGCACCGCCGCCCGGGCCGCGGCCCGTACCGAGGCCCGGCTCGGCCACGGCGGGGACGCGGCGGGCCACGCGGCGGTCAGCGACTTCATGTCGGGGCGGCTGACGCTGTCCCCGAGCGGGGGAGGGGGCTCGGACGCGGTGGGCTTCACCGCCACCATCACCATCCCGGTGATCCTCCCGCTGTTCTCCCCGGACCCCGCCACCCGCAGCGCCACCATGCCCAACGACGACCCGGAGGTGAGCGGACCATGAGCCTGCGCGCCCGTATCACCCGCCCCGATGACCACCACGACGCCCGTGACGACGGGCACCTGGTCGCCTCGTACCGCACCAAGCTCCTCGAGGAGATCGACCTCGCGGAGATGTCCGCGCTGCCCGCCCCCGAGCGCCGGGGCCGGCTCGAGCGGGTGCTGGGCCACATCATCAGCCGCGAGGGCCCGGTGCTCTCCACCGTCGAGCGCGCGCAGCTGATCCGCCGGGTGGTCGACGAGGCCCTGGGGCTCGGCGTCCTCGAACCGCTCCTCCAGGACGCCTCGATCTCCGAGATCATGGTCAACGGACCCGACCACATCTACGTCGAGCGCTCCGGCCGGGTCGAGCAGCTGCCGATCCGCTTCGCCTCCCACGAGCAGCTGATGCAGACCATCGAGCGGATCGTCTCCACCGTCAACCGCCGGGTGGACGAGGCCAATCCGATGGTCGACGCCCGGCTGCCCAGTGGCGAGCGCGTCAACGTCATCATCCCGCCGCTCTCGCTGACCGGCGCCACCCTCACCATCCGCCGCTTCCCCCGCGCCTACACCCTGCGTGAGCTGATCGGCCTCGGGTCGCTCGACGAGCAGATGCTGCTCCTGCTGGCCGGCCTGGTGCAGGCCCGGCTCAACGTCATCGTCTCCGGCGCCACCGGCACCGGCAAGACCACCCTGCTCAACGCCCTCTCCGGGCTGATCCCGGAGGCCGAGCGGATCATCACCATCGAGGACTCGGCCGAACTCCAGCTCCAGCAGGCCCATGTGATCCGGCTGGAGTCCCGGCCGGCGAACGTGGAGGGCAAGGGCCACATCAGCATCCGCGACCTGGTCCGCAACTCCCTGCGCATGCGCCCCGACCGCATCATCGTCGGTGAGGTCCGCGGCGGCGAGACCCTGGACATGCTCCAGGCCATGTCCACCGGCCACGACGGCTCGCTCGCCACCGTGCACGCCAACAGCGCCGAGGACGCGCTGATGCGCCTGCAGACCCTGGCCTCCATGTCGGAGGTCGAGGTGCCCTTCGCCGCCCTCCAGGACCAGATCAACAGCGCCGTGGACGTCATCGTCCAGCTGACCCGGCACGCCGACGGCTCCCGCCGGGTCACCGAGATCGCCTTCCTCGAGTCGCACGGCCGGGAGTCCTTCCGGATCAGCACCGTCTGCCGCTTCCAGGCCCAGCCGATGTCCGCGGACGGGCTGGTGCACGGGCGGTTCGAGTACTACCCGCTGCCGCGCCGGATCGCCGACCGGCTCTACATGAACAACCAGCCGGTCCCGCAGGCCTTCGGGGTCGCCCTGTCCGACGCCCAGCTGACCACCCGCACCGCCACGTAACCCCGTCCGCCGCACCGCCCGTCCGCCGCACCGCCGGGTACGCCGGGAGCCGGGTACACGGAGCCGAAGAGGAAGCCGACCACCGCCATGTCCCACATCGCACTGCTCACGTTGGGCGCGACCCTGCTGGGGTGCGTCCTCGTGGTCATGGGCGTGCACGCCTACACCAGCGGCAGGGCGCAGCGCGCGGCCTTGATCGACCGGCTCTCGGCCACCGGACCGGTCGAGGGGCTGGCCCGCCGGCGCCGCTTCTCCGGTGTGGACCGCCGACTGCGCGGGACCGCCCTCGGCCGCCGCCTGGAGGTGAAGCTGGCCACCACCGGACTCGACCTCACCCCGGGCGAGTTCTTCGTCTCCATGCTCGGCGGGGTGGCGGCCCTCTGGCTGATCGCCGCCTCCCTGCTCGCCGACTTCTTCGGCCCGGTGGCCGCCGTGATCGGGCTCTGGGGGGCCAACGCCTTCCTCAACTGGCAACGCGCCAAGCGCACCGAGAAGTTCATCAACCAGCTCCCCGAGCTGGCCCGCATCCTCGCCAACGCCACCCAGGCGGGCCTGGCGCTGCGTACCGCCATAGGGCTGGCGGCGGAGGAACTGGAGGCGCCCGCGGGCGAGGAGCTGTCCCGGGTCACCCACCGGCTCGCGGTCGGCGACTCGCTGGACGACGCCCTCGGCGAGATGGCCGAGCGGCTGCCCTCCCGGGAACTGGTCGTGCTGGTGACCACGCTGGTGCTGTCCAGCCGCGCGGGCGGCGCGATCGTCGGCTCGCTGCGCAACCTGACGGTCACCCTGGAGCAGCGCAAGGAGACCCGGCGCGAGGTCCGCACGCAACTCTCCCAGGTGACCATGACGGCGTACGTGATCCCGGTGATCGGGGTGGGCTCGCTGCTGCTGGTGGACAAGGTCATGCCCGGGGCGCTGGACCGGATGACCGGGTCGTTCGTCGGGCAGGCGGCGGTGCTGGTGGCCCTGGGGATGTTCGTGGTCGGCTTCGCGCTGATCCGCCGGCTCTCGAAGATCGACGTCTGAGGGGGGACGGCAGATGATCGCAGTGCTCCTCGCCCTGGCCATGGGCCTGTGCGTGTTCGGCGTCCTGCACGGACTGCGGCTGTTCCGCGCGGACGTCAAACTGCCCACGGACCTCGCCCTGGCCCTGGAGGTCGGCGCCACCCGCACCACCGCGGTCGGCTCGGTGGTCGACCGGATGGGCATCCGCTGGGCGCCGGCGGTGCTGCGGCTGATGGGACCGGCCCGGGTCAGCCGCAAGCGCCGCCAGATCGACATGGCCGGCAACCCGGCCGGCCTGACCATCGACCGGTACGCCGCCCGGCGCGCGGTCTACGGGGCGCTGGGCGCGGCCGGCGCCTTCGCCATGCTGGTCAACGGCCAGCTGGTGGCGGCGCTGCTGATGGTGGCCTTCGGGTTCTTCTGGATCGAGGTGGGCCTGTGGTCCGCGATCCGGATCCGCAAGGACCACATCGAGCGCACCCTGCCGGACTTCCTCGACGTGCTCGCGGTGGTGGTCAGCGCGGGCCTGGGCTTCCGCCAGGCGCTGGGCCGGGTGGCGGAGAAGTACGAGGGCCCCTGGTCGGACGAACTGCGCATCACCCTCCAGCAGATGGACATGGGCGTCAGCCGCCGGCAGGCCTTCGACGAGCTGCGGCGGCGCAACGACTCCGAGGCGGTGGCGCAGTTCGTCACCGCCCTCCAGCAAGGCGAGGAGCTGGGCTCCCCGATCGTGGAGACGCTGATCCAGATCGCCGAGGACATGCGCCGCACGGACGCCCAGAACGCCCGCCGCCGGGCCGCCCGCGCGGTCCCCAAGGCCACCTTCGCCGTCACGATGTTCATGCTCCCCGGCACGATGATCCTGCTGGTCTGCGGCTTCGTGTACGGGGCGAACGTCGACTTCGGCGACCTCTTCGGGGGCGGGTGAGCGCGGTGGCGACGGGGTACGGCCCGATCGTGGGGTACGGCGGCGGGCGGACGGGGACACGACGACGGCCGGGCGGGGCGGGCCGGACGGCGGGCCGTGCCGGGGCCGGGGTCGGGGCTGCAGCGGGCGACGGGGCCGGGACCGGGGCAGGCTCGGCGGCGGTCGGCGCGACCGCGACCGGGGCCGGCACCGGCTCGGCGGCGGGTGGCGGCCGGGGCGGCGGGCCGCCGGCGCTGTCCGAGCTGTCGCTCCAGGCCAACGCCCTCCAGGCGCTGTGCCGGCAGGTCTTCGGCTTCCGGCTGGCGATGATCGCGCTCGGCACCCCGCTGGCCCTCGGGCACACCGCGCCCGGGGCCGCCGCCTGGCTGGTCGGCGGCGCGGTGCTGGCCACCTTCATGGGCTCGTACGTCTGCTTCCGGGACTGGGAGCGCTTCGGCCCGCTGCTGCTGCGGCACCGCTGGCTGCTCGCCGTGGACATGGCCCTGAGCACCCTCCTGCTGGTCACCGCCACCCCCGACTCCCCGCTCGGGCTGGTCTCCGTCTGCACCCCGCTGCTGGCCGGGCTGGTCTACGGCTGGCGCGGCTCGGCGGTCTTCGCCGCCCTCCAGGCCGCCATTGTGACCGGCGTCTACGGCGCGGAGCACCGGCTCGCCGACGCCCCCCAGACCGTGGCCCTGCTGCCGGGGCTGTGCCTGCTCGCGGGGGCGGCCGGGGTGTCCCTGCGGCAGCTGATGTTCCGGTTCGGCGCGGCGGGCCGGGCACTGACCGAGACCCGGGCCCGGCTGGCCGTCACTGAGGCGGTGGCCGAGGAACGCGCCCGGCTCGCCCGGGACCTGCACGACTCGGTCGCCAAGACCCTCCACGGCCTGGCCCTGGCCGCCGACCGGATGGCCGCCGAGGCCGGCCGCGCCGACCCGGCGACGGTCCGCGAAGGCGCCGACCTGGTCGCCCGCTCGGCCCGCCGCGCGATCACCGAATCCCGGGAACTCCTGGCGGGGTTGCGGGAGACGGGGGCGGAGGTGGGCGTGGGGCCGGACCTCGACCCGGGGCGGGCGGGCTCGGAGCCGGGGCGGACGGGCTTGGACCCGGGGCAGGCGGACCTCGTCCCGGCCCAGGCGGACCTCGTCCCGGCCCACGCGGGCCCGGACGCGGGGCGGGCGGGCCCGGAGCCGGGGCGGGCGGGCCCGGAGCCGGGCGCCTCGGAACCGGTCGGCCGGGCGGCCGATCCGTGGGACCTGGCCTCCCGGCTGGGCGCCCAGGTCGAGGAGTTCGTCCGCGAGACCGGCACCCCGGCCACCTTCACGGCCGTCGGGGCGCCGCTGCCCGACCTGCCGTACCCGGCCGTCCGCCAGATCCGCGCGGTGGTCGCGGAGGCCCTGGAGAACGCCCGCCGGCACGCCGCCGCCCGCCACGTCGCGGTCACGGCCGAGGTGCTGGCGGCGGACGAGGTGCTGGGAACGGACGGGGTGCTGCGGGCGGACGGAGTGCTGGGGGCGGACGGGGCCCGCGCGGAGGCCGTGCTGCGCATCGCGGTGCGGGACGACGGGCGGGGGCTGCCCGGCGGCGCCGGCCTGGAAGACCTGCGCCGGGCGGGCCGGTTCGGCCTGGTCGGCATGGTGGAACGGGCCGCCGGCATCGGCGCCCGCCTGCACATCGGCGGCCCCCGCACCGCCCCCGGCACCGAGATCCGCCTGGACCTGCCGCTGCCCGTACCCCCCGAGAGGAGGCCGAGCCCATGACCCACGCCACGGACACGGACCCGGACCAGACGCGCCCGACCACCGCCCCGGCCCGGACCGGCCAGGGGCTCCGGCCGCTGCGGGTCCTGGTGGCCGACGACAACCCGGTGGTGCGGGCCGGGCTGGCCTACCTGCTCGGCGGCCGGCCGGACATCGAGGTGGTCGGCGAGGCCGCGGACGGCCGGGAGGCGGTCCGGCTGGCCGCCGAACACCGCCCGGACGTGGTGCTGTTGGACGTCCGGATGCCGGAGCTGGACGGCATCGCGGCCCTCCCGCACCTGGTGCGGATCGCGCCGGTGATGATGCTGACGTACAGCCGGGAGAGCGAGGTCGTCCACACGGCGCTGCGGCTCGGCGCGGACGGCTACCTCGTGCACGGCGAGTTCACCGTCGAGGAACTGGTGAGCGCGGTACGGGACGTCACCGAGGGGCGGCCCCGCTTCACCGCCACCGCCGCCAACGCATTGCTGGCGCAAGCCCGCCGGGACCCCGCGGACCCCGGCCCGCTCCCGGACGGCCTGGGCCGGATCCTCCCGGGCCCCGTCCCACTCTCCGGAATTCCTCGCCAAGGGTCTTCGCAAGCGCAACGACTTGTGGCACAGTCTTCTACCGGAGGGGGCAACCTCCCCTCGTACGGGCTGAGTTCACGGGAGGTGGAGATCATGCAACTCATCACGACCGGAATGAGCAACCAGCAGATCGCCGCCGCGTGCTTCATCAGCGAGAAGACGGTGAAGAACCACATCAACCGCATCTTCGCCAAACTCCACACCGCCAGCCGCGGCGAGGCCATCGCCCTCTGGCTGGGCACGGCCCGCCCGGGGGTGGGCCATGTCTAGCCGCTGGGCCCGCCTCTGGGCCCCTGGACCCTCCCCGGCGGACGGCCCCGGCCCCTATCGTGCGCGGGTCGACAGCACCACCCGCCCGGGAGGGGATTCCGATGCTCAAGACCACGGTCCGCGTACAGGGCTGGACGAACACCGCCATCTCACGCCTCCGCCGCCGCTACACCCCGACCGACCGAGGCCAAACCGCGTTCGAATACCTGGGGATCATCCTGGTGGTCGTGGTGATCATCGGAGCGATCGTGGGCACGGGTATCGGCCAGGACATCACGCAGCGGATCTCGGACGCTGTCCAGGCGGTTACGGCCGGCGAGTAGCCGCCGGACTCGCTCGAGATCGAGGGCAGGCTTTCCCCATCTACATCGGCATGGTGGGGATCCTGCTCCTCGCGGGCCTGGCCTTCTTCGCATTCGGGCTGGCCTCTGCGACTCGCAGCAAAGCCCAAGGTGCCGCGGACGCGGCGGCCCTCGCCGCGGCCGGTGACATGAGAGACCACCTACTGCCCGGTGTCGACCTGATCCATCTTGAGCGGCCCGACTGGGAGCGCCTGCTCGATGGCGAGCTGTTCGACGACCAGGGCTCCTGTGACGCCGGCGACCGGTTCGCTGCGCGCAATGCGTCTCATGTGGAGAGTTGTGAGCGCGCTCTCCTGACGTTCGATCTGACTGTTCAGACCAACGGGACGGTCGGCGAGTCGGTAGTGCCTGGGACCTCTGACCGGCACGCGACGGCCAACGCTTCCGCTGTGATCAAGCCGCGATGTCACCTGGACCCCCTGGACCCCGGGGATGACCCGCCCCCCGGTGGTGGCGATGATGCCGACCCCCAGCCGATCGACATCACGTGTGACGACGGGAGTGCCGTTGTCTTCGATCCGCTGGACCCCGATCCGTGGAAGCGGCTCGCGAGAGCCCTCTTCACCGTACGACTGGTCGACTGATGGCGAACGACACGACAAGGAAGCTGCGCACATGAGCATTCGGTACACGGCGAACGCCCACAGAGGGTTGGCAGCGGCTGCCGTGACGGTTCTTGCCCTCTCGTTGACCGGCTGTGGAAGCGATGACGGTGGAAAGCAGAAAACTGCCGCTCCTTCCGCGAAGTCGCAAACCACCAAGGCGTCTCAAGAGCCATCAGAGGCGACGTCGGCGGAGCCGGACAAAGTGATCGCGACCCTGCAAGGCGCAGACGGTGTGGTCTTCACCATCAACGAGGCGGCTCGTGACGCTGGGGGGTTTCTCACGATCAGCGGCCAGATCAAGAACACGGGCAGCAAGACGTACACCGGAACCGTCCGTTGGCGAGGCAACGAACTCACAGCGAGTGGCCTGTCAATTGCGGGCGCCACTCTGGTCGACACGGTCGGCAAGAAGCGGTACTACGTCCTGCGGGACACGGACGGCAGGTGCCTGTGCACCACGGGCTTGAACAGCTTGAAGCCCGGGGAGGTCGTCCCTGCCTTCGCCCAGTTCCCCGCACCCCCCGACAGCACAACGCAGGTCGGCTTCTCCCTCCCCACCTTCGCCACCGCCACCATCCAGATCTCCGGGTGACCTCATGACGACCAGCCGCCGCGGTCCGAGTCGGGCCACGACACCCCCACGTCTTGCCGTCACGGCCGTCGCCGCGGTGCTCGTGATCGCCGGGGCGAACGTCCTCGGGGCCACGGTCGCGCGGGCCGACGACGACAAGCCGTCCGTGCCGCCGGGCACCGAGGCCAACTCGACCGCTCCCGTGGCGATCGACTCGAACTCGCCCGGGCTCAAGCTGCCCCCCGGCGCCACCCTCGCGCCGGCCAAGGTGCTGGACATCGCCCAGGTCGTCGAGGACCTCGGCGGCGAGCAGCGGCGGCAGGACACCAACGAGTCGGTGATGATGGCGCTCCAGGCCGAGGTGCTGTTCCCCAAGAACAGCGCGGTCCTCAACGCCCAGGCCAGCGACCGCATCAGGGCCATCGCCGACGAGATCAACAAGCAGCACGCCACCAAGGTCCGGGTCTTCGGCTTCACCGACAACCTCGGTACGTACGACCACGGCAAGGTGCTCTCCAAGCAGCGGGCCGACGCCGTGCAGCGGGAGCTGGCCAAGAGCGTGGACCCGGGGATCTCCTTCGACATCCGGGGCTACAGCGAGGACTACCCGATCGCCGACAACGCCACCGAGGAGGGCCGCCGCAAGAACCGCCGCGTCGAGATCACCTTCCCGCGCGGCGAGAGCGGGCAGTAGGACCCGCGGGCCCGGCCCGCGACCGGCCCCGGCCGAGGACCGCCGACCGCCAAGGACCGCGAACGGCCCCGGACCCGCCGGGCGGAGTCGACGAGATCGACTCCGCCCGGCGGCCCCGGGGCCGTCCCGCGTCCGCCGCCGGACTCAGGGGCTGACGCGCTCCACCAGGAAGTCCTCCCAGGTCCGACGCCCCTGGTCGTTGTTCTTCAGGGCCAGGTTGTCGCCCGCCCGGTACGCCTTGCCGGCCTTTCCGGGCATCCGCAGCGGCAGCAGCGGCCGGCGCTTGCCGCGGGCCTCCATGTAGCTGGTGAGCAGGTCCCGCATCGGGTAGACCTTCGGGCCCGCCAGGTCCTTCACCTTGCCCGCCGGGGCGCTCAGGGTCAGTTCCGCGAGGCGGGCCGCGACCTCGCGGGAGTCCACCGGCTGGAACTGCAGGCCGCCCGGGCAGGGCACGACCGGCATCTTGACCATCTTCTCGGCCATGTCCAGGACGATGTCGTGGAACTGGGCCGCGCGCAGCATCGACCAGGGGATCCCGGAGCCGGTGATGATCTTCTCGGCGTCGAGCTGGGTCTTGAACCAGCCGAGCGGCATCGTGTCGGTGCCGATGACGGAGATGTAGACGATGTGCTTGACCCCGGCCCGCTTGGCCGCGTCCACCAGGGTCCGGGCCACCTTGTCGTCACCCTTGTTGGCGCCCGCCAGGTGCAGGACCGTGTCGACGCCCTTGAAGGCGCGGTCGATGCCCTCGCCGGTGAAGAGGTCGACGGCGAAGTACTGGATCCCGTCCGAGGACTCCCGCTGCGTGCGGGCCAGGATCCGGACCTCGCGGCCGGCGGCGCGCAGCATGGGGACGACGTGGCGGCCCAGCCGGCCCGTGCCGCCGGTGACGAGGATGGGTCCGGTGGTGGTCATGGTCTTCTCCGTTTCGTCAGCGTTCGGAAGGCTTGCCCGGGCTCGTAGGGGTTTCCGGGAGTCTCCGTCGGTTCCATCTGGTTCAGCAGTTTTTGTGGTTCTGCCTCACTGACGGATCCCCCGCCGCGGATGTGACACGGCGGCCGAACTTTTTTCCGAAGATCTTTCGGCGGCGGGCGGACCGCAGGCCGGCGGGGCGAATTGACCCATGGAACTGCCCTCTAAATGACCTGCAACGCGGGCCATTTGGCTCATAGGATCATGATCATGGCGACGAACGAGAACACCACCGCCACCACCGCCCAGACCGTCACCGCCCTCGCCCCCGTGCTGACGCGGGCCGCCGAGGCCGAGGTCTGCGCCGACCCGAGCAGCGTGATGACGCTGCTCGCCGACACCGCCGGCTTCACCAGCTACCGCTCGACCTTCGCCGCGGGGGCCGTCGGGGCGCCGGCGCACTTCCACACCAAGGCGACCGAGATCTTCTACGTGATCAGCGGCTCCCTCCAGGTGCTGCTGGGCGAGGAGGTGAAGGTCCTGGAGGCCGGCGACTTCCTGGCCGTCCCGCCGCACACCCCGCACGCCTTCGCCGCCGCGCCCGGCGCCGAGGCGGACGTGCTCTTCCTCTTCACCCCGGGCATGGGCCGCTTCGACTACCTCCGGCTGCTGAACCGCGTGATGCGCGGCGAGGCCGACCCGAAGGAGATCGCCGAGTCGGGCGAGCGCTACGACAACCACTACTGCGACAGCCCGGTCTGGCGCGCCGCCCTCGAAGCCGCCGCCAAGTGACCCGTCCGATCACCCCGGACCGGTACGGCGTGGTCGTCGCAGACCCCGACGGCCACCGCCCGGTCCGCTCAACCCGCAGCCGGTCCTGACCAGGCCTTCCGGAACTCCCCCGGAAGGCCCGGCCGGCCCCGTGACCACTCCGGTGCCGGTACCGCCTCAGCTGGTGGCCGCGCCGTCCAGCAAGGTCTCCGCCATCGTGCGGGCCTGGTGGGCGGGGGTGGGGGAGGGGGTGAGGGCGGCGAGGGTGGTGGCGCCTTCGACCAGGAGGAGGAGCTGGTCGGTGAGGGTGGCGGCCGCGGCGGGGGAGGCGGTCGCGTCCCGGGCCAGGCCGGCCAGGAGGGCGCGCAGCCGCGCCTTGTGGGCCCGGACCACCGCGGCCACCGGCTCGGCGGCCTCGCCCAGCTCCCCGAAGGCGTTCAGGAAGGCGCAGCCGCGGAAGCCCGGCTCGCCGAACCAGTCGGCCAGCCAGTCGAAGACCGCGAGCACCCGCTCCCGCGGCGTCGCGCCGCCCGCCGCTCGGGTCGTCAGCTCCCCGATCCAGCGGTCGTCCCGCCGCTCCAGATAGGCCGCGACCAGGGCCTCCTTCGCGGGGAAGACCCGGTACAGCCGCTTCAGCGGGACCTGTGAGCGCTCCCGGATCCGGTCCATGCCCACGGCCTGCACGCCGTGGGCGTAGAAAAGCTCCTCCGCGGCGTCCAGCAGCAGCGTCCGGACCTCCGCGTCCGTGGCCGGGGCCCGCCCGGGCGTCTTGGGGGCCGCCACCCCGGATGCCGGTGCCCGCCCGGCCGTCGTCCTCGTCCGTTCCATGCACCCAGTATCGCTTGCGCGGAGAACGCGCGTTCTCTAGTGTCGGGGGCAGGCGGGAGAACGACCGTTCTCCCGATCGCCGGAACCGCCCGGTGAGCCGTCCACCGGACCGCCCGCCGGACCGTCCAAGAGGAGACCCGCGCCCATGGCCCCGCAGCCGATCCTCCCGCCGTTCACCGAAGAGAGTGCCCGCGCCAAGGTCCAGGCCGCCGAGGACGCCTGGAACTCCCGCGACCCCGAGCGCGTCGCCCTCGCCTACTCGGAGGACTCGGCCTGGCGCAACCGCGACCGCTTCCTGACCGGCCGCGCCGAGATCCGCGCCTTCCTGCGCGAGAAGTGGCGGCGCGAGCTGGACTACCGGCTCCGCAAGGAGCTCTGGGCCTTCACCGGCAACCGGATCTCGGTCCGCTTCGAGTACGAGTGGCACGACGCGGCCGGCCAGTGGTACCGCAGCCACGGCAACGAACAGTGGGAGTTCGCCGACGACGGCCTGATGCGCCGCCGCGAGGCCAGCATCAACGACGTCCCCATCGAGGAGGCCGACCGCCGGCTCTGACCCCTCCCACGAGGGGTCAGGGCCGCAGCACCACGCAGGTGGTCGTGCCGTGCGCGTACAGCTTGCCGTCCGCCGCGCCGACCACCCGCGCCTCGGCGGTCGCGGTGGTCCGCCCCACGTGCAGCGCGATCCCCTCGCAGCGCAGCGTCGGCGTCCCGGCCAGCACCGGGCGGATCATGTTCACGCCCAGCTGCACGGTCGTGTACGAGGTCCCGGCGGGCAGCCGGGTCATCACGGCCGAGCCCAGCGCCGAGTCGAGCAGCGTGGCCAGGAAGCCGCCGTGCACGGTCCCCATCGGGTTGAGCAGGTGGTCGCCGGGGTCCCCCTCGAAGACCACCCGGCCCTCCTCGGCCTCGGTCAGCCGGAAGCCCAGCGTGCTCATCATCGAGGCCGCGGGCAGCGCGCCCTTCAGGTACGCCTGCAGGATCTCCAGCCCGCTCATCCCCAGGATCTCCGGGGTGAGTTCGGGGCGGCTGTGCCAGGTGTGGGTGCGGGAGCGGTCGCCGGCGGCTGCGTCGTACGCGTTCTGGTGCGTGGTCATGGCACCGACCCTAGGCCCGCCGGGCCCGCCCGGGGGAGTGGCGGATCCGGCACCTTCCGCGCCGATTCCGACAGCCGCCCGCCCTGCCCGCAACGGCCCGCCCCGCGTTACCGTGGCCCGGTGAAAACCGCCGTCCTCGTCCTCGACGGGGTCTTCGACTCCGGCGTCTCGGCCGTGCTGGACGTCCTGCACACCGCCAATGCCCTGCGCGAGGCGCTGCCCGGGGCCCGCCCGCCGGCCTTCGACATCCACACGGTCGGGATCCGCCGCACCGTCCGCACCGGCCTCGGCCACCGCATCGACACCGAGCCCGCCGCGACCGCCGCGGACGCGGAGCTGCTGGTGGTGCCCGCGCTGACGGAGCGCCGCCCGGAGGCGCTGCTGGCGACGGTGGCCGACGCCGCGCACCGCCCGGCCCGCCGGCTGCTCGCCGAGGCCCGGGAGCGCGGCACCCCGCTCGCGTCCTCCTGCACCGGCACCTTCCTGCTGGCCGAGTCCGGGGTGCTGGACGGCCGCCGGGCGACCACCAGTTGGTGGCTGGCGCCGGCCTTCCGGGAGCGGTACCGCGAGGTGACCCTGGACGAGACCCGGATGGTCACCACCTCGGACGGGGTCACCACGGCCGGGGCCGCCTTCGGCCATCTCGACCTGGCGCTGGCGGTCGTCCGGATGCGCAGCCCCGCCCTGGCCGACCTGGTGCGCCGCTACCTGGTGGTGGACGACCGCGCCTCCCAGGCCGCGTACGCGATCCCCAGCGCACTGGCCCGGCACGACCCGCTGGTGGCCGCCTTCGAGGAGTGGGTACGGGCCCGGATCGCGGAGCCGCTGTCGATCGCCGAGGCGGCCCGGGACCTCGGGGTCAGCGAGCGCACCCTCCAGCGCACGGTCGCCCGCACCCTGGGCTGCCCGCCCATCCGGCTGGTCCAGGACCTGCGGGTGGAGCAGGCCGAGCACCTGCTGCGCACCACCGGCCTGCCGTTCGCGACCGTGGCCCGCCGGGTCGGGTACGAGACCCCGGGCGCCCTGCGCACCCTGCTGCGCCGCCGCACCGGAGCGGCCCCCCGTGAGCTGCGCCCGTAGCGCCGTCCCGCCCCCGTGCCCGACCGCACCTGACCGGCCCGGCCCCGCTCCTGTCCGAGCCGCCGGTGGAACCGGCTCGTTCCGGCAACTCCCCTGGCGGATTCTGTCCGTTGGTGGCCGGAATCCGCCCCCGCCGCCGCAGGGCGTAGATGTGACGTGCGCCACTCCCCGAGTGGGGGTCCGGGCCGCCGCCGGGCCGTATGTCCAGGTCGCCGCCACCCCCGGGCGCTCGCCCGGGACGCCCCGTAGATCACCCGGTGACGTTCGATCAGATTCGCGAGGGACGCCATGCGTGTTCGGGTCCGCGCGCCGGGAGAGTGGGCTCACACCGGCGCGAGCCGGTGCCCGCACCCGCTCACCCCCCTGTGAAGAGGATCCATGATCGAAAAAGCGCAGGGTGAGGACGGCCGCAGTCCCGTGGCCCACGCCCCGCTCCCGCTGCCCCTGGAGTTCGAGGCGCTGTACCTCGCCAACCAGGAGGCGTTCCACGAGTACGCCCGGTTCGTGCTCCGCACCGACGACGCCGCGGAGGCGGCCGTGCACCGCGGCTTCCTGGAGATCCTGCGGCACTGGGACAGCCTGCTCCTCGAGAGCAACCTGCACCACCACGTCTGGGCGATCATGCGGCGCACCGTCATCGACGAACTGCTGCTGGACTTCCGGGACGTACTGGCCGGGATGGACAGCGGGAGCGGGCTGTACCGGGCCCTCGGGAAGCTGCCGCAGCGCCAGTTCGACGTGGTCGTCCTGCGGTACATCGCCAAGGTCGACACCAGGCGCATCGCCTGGATCATGGGCATCACCCCCAGCACCGTCGACTACCACTGCCGCAAGGCCCGCGAGCGGCTGGCCCCGGCCCACCGCCGCGCCCTGCAGAAGAAGAAGCCGGAGGAGAGCAAATGAGCACCAGCAGCTGGATAGAACACCTGGCGGCGGCCGCCTCGGCCGGCTGCCCGCCGCGCCGCGCCTTCGACGTCGGGGCCGGCCTCAGACGGCTCGCCCAGGACGCCGGGTACGTCCGGCCGGCCGCGGGGGAGCCGCAGGTCGCAGTGGCCCGGCACCGGCTCTACGAGATAGCCCGCTGGGCGCTCACCCAGACCGGGGCCGCCACCCACGTCGCCGACCTGGCCGGTCTGATAGGGGACGACGGCCCGGACGCGCCGCCGCGGCACTTCGAGGGCTGGCTGGACGTGGACATCGACGGGGTCAACGTCTTCGCCTGCGCCCTCTACCTCGCCAACCACCCCGAGAGCGCACGCTTCTGGTGGCAGCTGGCCGCCGGTGCCGGGCACAGCGGCGCCGCCTACTGCCTGCACCTGCACCACGTCAGCACCGGGGAGAGCCGGGACGCCGACTTCTGGCGCCGGGAGGCGGCCGGCCTGCTGGACCGCTCACCGTCCCCCGACGCCTTCTTCCAGGGGCTGGAGACCTTCGCCCGCTACACCGCCCGGGCCGGCCAGCCGGAGGTGCCCACCGGCGTGCTGGAAGCCGAGTTCGGACGACAGGCGGACCGGCACGACGACGGCGGCCTGGTCTGCCGCCCCGACGCCGGCCTGGCCGACCGGATACTGGAACTCGCCCTGCACCGCTGAACCGCCGGGCCCCGAACCGGCCGGCGTCAGCGGCCGTTCGCGACGGCCCCGTCCCCGTCCGGCCAGAACTTGGCCAGCGCCGCCTCCTTGTACACCCCCGGGGTGACGCTCAGTTCGCCCGCGAAGGGGCGGTCCAGGACCAGGACCAGGAGGAGGCTGAAGCCGATCAGGGTGGCCACCGAGCCCACGAACAACAACTGCATCCGCAGGCTGCGCAGGCCGAAGAGGAAGGTCAGCGCGACGATGACCAGCGCCCCGCCGAAGACCAGCAGCTCGAGCAGGGTGGGCAGCCGGGTGGTCGCCAGGTTGATCCGCTCGCGGCGCTGTCCCACCGCGTCGTTGAGGTGCGAGACGGCCTCCTCGTAGAAGGCCTGCTGGCGTTCGGTGACCGGCTCGTAGGACTGCAGGGCGTCGTAGATCGCCTCGACGTTGCGGCTGGTGGCCGAGTAGTCCGGGGAGCCGTCCCGCATCAGCGGCCACTGCACCTCCACCACCGAGTGGACGTACGTCCCCACGGCCCGGTCGACCGCGGCCTGTTCGGCCGGCGGGAAGGCCCGGCTGCTGCGGACCACCACGGCCAGGTCGGTGGCCTCCGCCGCGACCACCGACTGGGTGTGGTCGAGCTGGGTCCACAGGGTGACGACCACGAAGGCCAGGATGATCCCGTAGATCGCGCCGAACATGCCGAGGACCACCCCGACCATCTCGTTGTGCTCGCCCTGCGCGAGGTGCGGGTACCGCCGCCGTGCGGCGATGCTGCCCGCCACGGCCGCACCGACGATCACCCCGACCATCAGCACGCTCAGCACGAACGTGCCGAAATGATTCAGCAGCCAGAGCGACACCGCCGGCCCTCCCCCTCGCACGGGCCCGGGCCCGTTCCTCGTCCGGCCGCCGCACGCCCGGCGGTCGTGACGCCCGGTCAACGACCGCCGGCGGCCCCGGTCACCGCGGGGGGCGCGGGATCACCCTCCGGGGCAAGGGCGGGGGCCGGTGCGCGGGAGTCGAAGCGCACCGGATGGGTATGCCCATGCCCTACCGACAGGGAGTCCGCGATGCTCAGCCCCTTCCTGCCCGCACCCCGGGTCGCCGGGTGGGCCGGGCCGCCGCCCGCCCGTACCGGGCCGGCGCCCGCGCCGCAGCCGCGCGCGGCCTGCAGCGTGACCTTGCCGGGAGAGCCGCGCAGCGGCCGGCCGGCCCGCGCCGCCGTACGGGCCGCGCTCTGCGCGCAGGCGCTCGACCCGCTCGTCCCCGCGGCCGTCCAGGTCACCGGTGAACTGCTCGCCGCCGCCTGCCACCTGGGCCCCGGCCGGGAGGTGCACCTCGCGCTGCGCTGCCGGGACGGGGAGCTGGACCTGGTGGTGCGCGACGGCGGCCCCCCGGGCGACCCCCGCCGCCGGTCCCTGCTGCGGGTACTGGACGCGGTGGTCCGGGAGTGCGGCGGGCGGTGGGGCTCCGGGGCGGCCCGCGAGCCCGGCGGCGGTACCCGCACCTGGGCGGTGCTGCCCCGCCCGGGCGCCGCCGCGTACGGCCGCCCGTGAGACCTTCGGCCCCCGACGGGTTCCGGAACGCAGGACTTTGGTCCCGGCGGCCAGTGGATTGGCCGCGATTACGGCCAATTGTCATGACAATTCGATGATGACCCGCAACCTCGGCCCCGGCGCCGTCGTCATGGCTAGCGGGAGGCGCGGACCGATGAGGACGATGAGGATGCGGAGTTGCCGATGAAGCTGAAGTACGGGGCCCAGGCCGTGGTGGTGGCATCGGCGCTCGCGCTGAGCGGAGTGGTGTGGGGAGCGGCCGAACTGGTCGCCTCGGAACGGCACGAGCCCACCGCGCCGGTGGCCCGGCCCAAGGACCAGCCGCCCGCCGCGGCCCCGCCCCGGGCGCCGGTGGCCGCGGTCTCGCAGGAGATCGCCCACGCCCCCGAGAGCGGGGACGACGCGGTCAACGTCACCATCGACGACGGGCCGGACCCGGTCTGGACCCCGAAGGTGCTCGACGTGCTGCGGGAGAACGGCGTCAAGGCCGTCTTCTGCATGATCGGCCCGCAGGCCGCCGCCCACCCCGACCTCGTCCGCAAGGTCGTGGCCGAGGGGCACCGGCTGTGCGACCACACCATGTCCCACGACACCGGGATGGACAAGAAGCCGGTGCCGTACCAGCGCAAGGAGATCCTGGACGCCAAGCGGCTGATCGAGCAGGCCGCCGGCGGGACCGCGAAGGTCGAGTACTACCGCGCGCCCGGCGGGGCCTTCACCCCCGACAGCCGCCGGATCGCCGCCGAGGCCGGGATGCGGCCGCTGGGCTGGAACGTCGACTCCGAGGACTACAAGCGGCCCGGCACCCGGGCGATCCTCGCCACCGTGCGGGGAGAACTCCCCACCTCGGGCGGAACGATTCTGTTCCACGACGGCGGCGGCAACCGCGCCCAGACCGTCGCCGCCCTGAACGACATCCTGCCCTGGCTCAAGGAGAAGGGCCGCCCGACCAGCTTCCCCGTCAAGAACTAGCGCACGCGGCTAAAGCATTGGCCGCCCGGCCGGGGGCCGGGGGAGACTGCGGCCATGCCTGATGATCGACTCCCGGACACGATGCCGGATGCCGTGCCCGGCGCTGTGTGTGATGCCGCGCCCGACGCCGCGCGCGATGCCATGACCGACGATTTGCCCGGCGTCGTGCCCGATGCGGGGGCGGGCGGGGTGCCCGGTCCGGCTGCCGGGTTCCTGGACAAGCCCACCCTGGACGGCGAGCGGGTCCTGCTGCGCCCGGTCACCGCGGACGACGTGCCCGCGCTGCTGCCGGCGTTCGCCGATCCCGAGGTGCTGCGGCTGACCGGCAGCCACGACGACGGTTTCGACGAGGCGCGGCTGCGCGAGTGGTACGGCAGCCGCGGCGACCGGCCCGACCGGCTCGACCTCGCCGTGGTGGACAAGGCCACCGGGCGGGTCATCGGCGAGGCGGTGCTCAACGAATGGGACCCGGACAACGCCAGTTGCAGCTTCCGGATCCTCTTCGTGCCCGGCACGTACGGCCGGGGACTGGGGACCGAGGCCACCCGGCTGATCGTCGGCCACGGCTTCGAGCGGATCGGACTGCACCGGATCTCCCTGGAGGTCTACGCCTTCAACCCGCGGGCCCGCCGGGCCTACGAGAAGGCCGGCTTCGTCGCCGAGGGCGTCCTGCGGGACGCGCTGCGCTGGGAGGGCGAGTGGGTGGACGCCACGGTCATGGCGGTGCTGGCCCCGGACTGGTTCCGGCACCGCGGCCGGCCGGCGGCCTGAGCCCAACACGCCCGCGTCCGGCAGTCGGGTGAGGGTCGGACCGGCGGCGGCCGGGCCGGTGTTCCCTGGGGTCACCGGGCGGTGCAGCCGCCCGTCCCGGCCCGCGCACCCTCCCAGGGAGCTCCCCGCATGACCATCGCCCCCGGCCAGCTCAGCGACCCGACCGTGGCCCGCCTCGTCGCCGCGATCAACGCCAACGACAGGGCGGCCTTCACCGGCCTGCTCACCCCCGACGCGACCATGTCGGACGACGGTTCGGAGCGGAACCTCCAGGAGTGGATCGACCGCGAGATCTTCGACGCCGGCGGCCACATGGAGGTCGAGACCGAATCGGACGGCGGCCGGGCCCTGGTGGCCGGCTTCCGCAACGACACCTGGGGCGAGATGCGCACGGCCTGGCGCTTCACGATCACCGATGACGGCCTGATCAGCCACTTCGCAACGGGCCAGGCCTGAGGGGGCCATGGCCCCTGGGCGCTCCCGTACCAGCCTTGCTGTTCTCCGTACCAGCCCCGCTGGGGGCACCTCCCAGCGGTAGCTGGGGGAGTTTGAGGCGCGGGGTCCGGGGCGGAGCCCCGCTGTTTCCTTACCCAGCCTCGCCGGCGTTTGAGGCGACCGTCGCGGCAGCGGCGGTGTGGGGTTCGGGGCGGAGCCCCGCCGTCCCCCTTACCAGCCCCGCCGGCGTTTGAGGCGACCGTCGCGGAGCGGCGGTGTGGGGTTCGGGGCGGAGCCCGGCTGTCCCCCCCCCTTCCAGCCTCGCCGGCGTTTGAGGCGCGGGGGGTCCGGGGGCAGCGCCCACGGTTTCGGGAAGGGGCGGGGTGGGGGTGGCTCCGCGCAGCGGCAAGCGGCGGGGGCCGTCCGTGGTGTGTGGGGCCCCGCGCCCCTTGACAGGGGGTGGCCTGCAGGCCCTGCGGCAGGCCCACCCCTGGGACTTCGCGGCTTCGCCGTGCCCTTCGGGCATCCCAGGC